>CAYQVV010000189.1:0-1507 GCA_964421155.1 uncultured Elusimicrobiaceae bacterium | reverse complement strand
GTATATAATGGAGTTATTGGCAAGATTTTGGAGTAAGGAATTTAATAAGAATTAGGAATTAGATTATGTTGCCAATATGGGCAACATATACAAGAAAATAAACAAGGAGAAAAGATGTTTAAATTCAGCAGTAGTAAACAAATAACCGTTAACAAGCAACAAAGATTAGGTAGTCATGAAGGGCAACCTTTGATTTTTTCATTAGTACACCTAATCTTATGTTATGAGCAAGAGGAACAATAATGAGAGATGATGACAAATTCCTATGGGTTCCCCTAATTGCTCTTGTCATTGGTATTGGATTGCCATTTGCATTTGTTGATTTTGCTGAGGATAGTCGGCAAGAAATAATCTGGATCGGGATTTTCTTTTCGATGGCGCTTTTTAGTTATGCACTTTTCAAGGCACTTTTCAAGAAGTTTGGGAATAAGTATCCAAAAATAAAAAGTTGGGCATTAAATACTATTACGGGTATAACGGTAGTATTGTTCCTAGCAAGTTTAATGGTGTCAACCTTATCTGCAATGTTCGCAGCACTCCCCTTGCCAGTTTGGATACATTTTATTTTGGGTATTGCATTGACTTTTTGTGCACTGGCGATTCACTTTAGTGAAAAAGATGCTCATTAGTATAGTAAAAGCTCATAACAAGTAAATGCACCTGACCGCAAACAGCTCGGGGGTGTGCATTTGGCCCTGCTCCGACCCATTTGTGGCAGGTGATCCGCACATTAGTAAATAAGAAGGAAGGAAAATGAGGAATCTCCAAAATCTAGACGATAACAGCGGGCATATGCCATTGCTTCGCAACAGCACATATCCGCAAACATTAGCTGACATATTTTTGAAAAATTTGTTTATTAAAATGTTTTTGGTGGGCTTTAAGAAATAAGGAATTTGATTTTTTTAATTTTTAAAGAGGGTGGTATAAGGTGTTTTCTTCGCTATCGCTCTGAAAACGAATTTTAATTGAAAAAAGAAAAAATTTGAGTATTATAAATTTATCTATTTTAATAAGGAAATTTTATGCCAAAATTTAATGATATAGATTTAGAAAACTGGAAAGAATCAGACATTTGGACTGATAGTCTTTGGATAATCAATGAAAGAGATAAAAGTGGAAAACACAGTAATTTTTATCATGGAAACTTTGTTCCACAAATACCTCATCAACTAATTTTAAGATATTCAAAAGAAAATGACTTAGTGTTTGATCCATTTTTAGGAAGTGGAACAACAGCTTATGAATGTGAAACATTAAAAAGAAATTTTATTGGGATAGAAATTCAAAGAGATTTAGTAGATAAAGTTCAAAATAATTTAGATAAAACAGATAAAATTTCTAAAGTATTTTGCGGAGATAGTACAAAAAAAGAAATTTTTGAAGAAATAAATACTTTTTTAAAAGATAAAAAACAAAATAAAGTACAAATTGCTATTTTACATCCTCCTTATGCAGATATACTAAAATTTAGTAATTTAGAAAATGATTTATCAAATAAAAAATC
>CAYQVV010000188.1:0-1511 GCA_964421155.1 uncultured Elusimicrobiaceae bacterium | reverse complement strand
TTCAAAATACTCCTCTGTAATTTTGCAATAAGGACATTCAGGGTCTGTAAACAATACAAATTCATATTTACTACTTCCTTTACCATAAGTAATTTTTTTGGCTACTTTGTAAAAATCATCTAATCTATACTCTTTGTTTAAATCTTTGAGTTGAGTAGAAGAGACTTCTTGTTGCCATTTAGTTCTATCGTTGTTAGTGATAGAAAAGCCTTTATTTGTCCATATTTCACCAAATATTAAAAGGTTGTTAAATGGATTAACATAAAACAAATTACCATTATCTAGGTAAACTTTATAAAAACCCTGAACCTCGCTGTGTTCATATTTTGAAATCTTTGTATTAGGAATAACAGAGTTAATTAACTGTAATTCATAATTTACCTTTGGATTTTCCTTGTTTTTTATTTCTCCATTTTCATTTGCAAACAACAAAGATGAAGTAAATAATGCCAGTCCTAAAAATTGTTTTTTCATAAAAATTCCTTTAAATTAATTTCTTTATAGTAATTAAAACATTGAAGTGTATATTTTTTACAATGGTTTTTGGGAAATTTGGAAATTTGTATTATAATTTTAAAAAAAAGTTTTTTTAGTTTGAAGTTTTTTTGCTATTTCTCTTATAGTAGTAAAATATTATCTTAGTTAATATAAGTTAAGGGCGTGAATAAGTCGCTTAAAAATAGCTTAAACATTCGACCGCATAGGCTCTATAGCCTTATCAATTTTTTTAAAAATTGTGTTTTATGTGGACAGGTTTATTCACATTAGTGTTTTATGTGGACAGGTTTTGTGTTTTATGTGGACAACCCTAATGGGAAAATTGTGTTTTATGTGGACAACCCTAAAAAAACAAACCCCCATAAAATGGGAGCTTTTAAAAAAACTTGTGTTTTATGTGGACAACCCTATTTCTTTAGTATTGCTTAATTGTTAAAAAACTGGTTTTTTTCTTATACCCTGTGAATAACTCAAAAGAAGCTCTACGGTATAAGGGTTAGAACCACTAAAAAACAACAAAAATTGTGTTTTATTGGGACAACCCTATGTGAATAGATTTTCTGGAAAGCCCATTTTATGGGAAAATTATTTGTGTTTTATTGGGACAACCCAGCAAAGCCTTATTGTATCGGTATTCTTTGCTTAGGTTTTGCTTAATTTATCCTTTATCGACATCAAAAAATTATTAAATTAAAAATATTCAAAATTTTTTACTCTTTTTCTTTTTTTTGTCTTGAGATGAAATTGCGATTATATTTGTCATTTTTTTAGCTCCAACTTTCTAATTTTACTTTTTTATCTTTCGATAAAAAATGATTTTCTGTTTTTGTATTTTTTTCAGCTTTACTTTTTGGCTCAAAACTCTCAATATCCTTTAGGAAATTTTTTCCCTCTTTTGTCATTGAAAAGTGCTTTATAGCCATAGAAGTAAAAAAACTCTTTGTTTGTTTTACTTTTAGGTTTTCCATAATTAATTCTGCTTCATCACTAAGCATTATTTGTAATTTTTTAGC
>CAYQVV010000187.1:0-1526 GCA_964421155.1 uncultured Elusimicrobiaceae bacterium | reverse complement strand
GAAAAGGGGGCAGCTGGTATTGTTTAATTTTAGGCTTTTAATTTTAGCGTTCCTTTTAATAAAAGTGGAGCGAGCAAAGCGAGCGTAATGGAATAAAGGCTCAGGCATAAAAAAGTTTTTAAAAATAAAAAAGGCTTGCGGAAAATTATCCACAAGCCTTTTGTTTTCAAAACATACTCAGTAAAGTAGTTCTGTAAGTTAGTGTTTTTTATTTACCAAACGTTTTGTTGTAACTTGTACCAGCTTTTTTATTAGCCAAAAAACAATTGTAAAAGGCAATAATACAAGTTTTATACATAATTCATTTTGTTTATGGAAATAATAAAAGTTATCTTTCATTTTATTTAGTCTCCTCTTCTGTAGGTTTTGCATTTAAAATAATTCTTTTTTGGGTGTTTCCATAACGTCTCCAAGTTACATCTAACTTTGTGCCGTTTTTGCAATTTCCAAGAAATAAAGGTAAAACGGAACAGCTGTTAGTGTAAAACTCAAAAAATGCATAATGTTCATTAATAAAAAAAACTCTGTAAACGCTATTCCCTCTGTAAGTGTAGTTGTGGAACTCTTTACCGCAATAAATTAAAGTTGTTTTATAAATTTCATTTTCGTTCATAATTTCTATCCTCTCTTTTTTGTGTTATTTTATTTGTTTTTTGTTTCAGAAAAGTTTTTATCTTCGTTTTTTGCCATTAAAAAATCAAATTGTTTAATTAAAATGTCGCGTGTAATTTCAATGTCGCGGCAATAAACAAAATCAAAATATTGCAAAAGGCCATAGTATTCTAAACTCTCTGCTAAATGGCAAATAACTTCTTGTTTATGGTAGTCGCTGGCTTTATCACATTCGTATTTATAAAAGGCCGCAAGGGCATTATTAAGTTCTGGCAAAAAATCCTTATACAAGGTTTTTATTTTTTCCATTGTGCAAGAACTTTTATTTTTTAATAGTTCACGTTGCTTAGACTGTATAACATCTTCTGCACGTTCCAAGGTGCATAAAAGGCTAGCACCAAAAAATAAATTGTTTTTTACAAAATCGCAAATTAACGCATATTTATTGCAATTGTAATGTAACGGACAAGCAGGGCAAGCTAATTTTTTAGTTGCATCTGCAACTTGGGTTGTTGTAACTTCAAACATAATTTTTTTCTCCTTACTCTTTTTTTAAGTTAGTACACACTGTACATATATAATATTGTTTTAATTGGCAAAAAACACAAACTTTTTTTATAAAAATAACAAATAATTATATTTTTTTGTCGTTCTAAAAAAATGTGTAAAAATGCAAAAACAATTTAATTTTTAGAGAAAAGAAAAATAGAAAAACCGACGAAAAGCTTTTGAAAAATTATTTTTTTGCAAAAAAAACGCAACGAACAAAACGCACTCAGCGTAAGTTAGTGTTTTAATTTTTTTTCCCACGGTCGAGGCTTTAAACTAGCTTAAAAAATACTCAACTAAATAATAAAAGCAGCTGCATTTATACACAAAAAAAAGGCGCTCAGAACGCTTAAAATAGGGTAAAA
>CAYQVV010000186.1:0-1529 GCA_964421155.1 uncultured Elusimicrobiaceae bacterium | reverse complement strand
AACAACCATTCAAAAACATTCATTTGCAAAATCCCATTATGATTTAAATTTGCATAGTCTTTTGTTAAAAGATATTTAGGGTTATGATCTTTTATAATATTCAAAGGTTTTAATTCTCTTTCTAATGTTTTTTCATCTAATACAGTTTCTGCAACTTGATAATATTCTAATCCATTTTTCCCCTCTACAACAAAATCAACTTCTAAATCCCCTACTTTTCCAAAATATACTTTCTTTTTTCTTCGTAAAAGCTCTAAATAAATAACATTTTCTAATATTCGCCCTCTATCCGCATTTTTATTCCCTAATAAAAAATATCTCAATCCAGCATCTACTAAATAATATTTATCCTGTGTTTTCAATAGTTTTTTGCCTTTTACATCATATCTATTAGCAGAATATATTATATAACTATCTTGAAATGCTTTAATATAATTTTCCAAAGTTGGAACTGTTATATTTTTCCCTTCTGTTTTTAAAATATTTGCAATATTATTTATTGAAGTCGTATAGCCAATATTATCTGCCAAAAATTTTATAATATCTTCTAATTGTTTAATATCTTTAAACTGATTATTTTCAACGATGTCTTTTAAAATAATTGTATTATAAATTCCATCTAGATAAGGATATATTTTTTCTGTATCAACAAAATTCTCAAATGTAGCAGGTAATTTTGCAGGCAGTAAAAGTCCTGATTTTATAAAATCCAAAATTTGAGGAAAAGAGCTGTTTTCTATATATTGCTGATAAAGAGCTGGAATATTTTCTTTATTTTTTAAATTTTTGATTTGACACCCAGAAACATATTCTTTGAATGATAAAGGATACATTTTTATATCAACATATCTTCCAGATAATAATGTAGCCCATTCCCCAGATTGCATTTTTGAATTTGAACCGGTCAAGTATAAATCTACATTATCTTTTATAAATAACCCATCTACACATTTTTGAAAATCAACGACATTCTGAATCTCATCTATAAATACATAATTTTTCTTATCGGAAATAAGTTTTTTATTTATAAAATTATATAAATTTTTCCAATTCAATAAATCTTCATAATCTGGATTTTCAAGATTTATATTAATAATCTGCGATTCTAAAATATCAAAATTTAATAATTTTTCCTGATATAATTTAAATATCGTAGATTTTCCACATCGTCTAATTCCAGTAACTATTTTTATAATTTTTATATCTTTAAAAGACAATAATTGATTGATATATGTTGATCTTTCTATTGTATTTTTATTTTGCATAATAAATCTCCTTGGAAAAATAATCAATAAATATTAATTATTTATTAAAAGAATACAATAAAAATTAACAGAAATCAAATATTTTTATTACTAAACTTTAAAAACATTAAAAAATATACTACTTTTTAAAGTTAAAACATATAAACTTTACAAAAGATACTATTTTTTAAAGTTAAATAATATTTTAATAAAACTAGCAAAAACTTTTAAAATCGCAAAAACTACAAATCTTTTTGTTCTTTAAACTATCAAAACGAAAATCTT
>CAYQVV010000185.1:0-1538 GCA_964421155.1 uncultured Elusimicrobiaceae bacterium | reverse complement strand
ATCCTAACTCCGCAACAATTCCTCTTAAAAAAGGAGTTGGATCGTCTAGTTTTCGTAAGACTTCTATAAAAGATTTATCATATAACCCGAAACCAGTAAAATGCTCTATTTGTTCTACATCTGACATTTTTTTTATAAGTTTATAATATATTGTTCTTAAAAATCTCATTAACTTATTTTCTTTGCTAGAAGTTTTTATTCCTGAAACTATTTTTGCTCCATTTTCCCATTCTTTGACAAAAACTGGTATCATTGCTACTGGATCTTGAAAATCACAACATATTGGAATTGTGCAATCTCCAGTTGTTTGACATAATCCATAAAAAGGAGAATTAAATTGCCCAAAATTTTTAGCATTAAATATTGCTTTTATTTTTTCATTTTTTTTACAAATTTCTTCTAGTTTTTCCCTAGTTGTATCTTGGGAACAATTATCAATAAAAATAATTTCATAATCATAATTAGATAAATCTTTTTTTAAAATATGGACTATTGCCTCGCTAATAGGAATCACATTTTCTTCTTCATTATAGCAAGGGACTAAAATGCTTAATTTTTTCATATTTTCTCCAAATAATTATCATTTAGTTTTACAATTATTCAAATATTCATCTTTTTTTATTACTTCTAAATCAATTTTATCTATATTCTTTAAATAATACTCATACAAATCTTTTATACTTTCTTCGTATGAAAAAAATCTATATTCTCCAATATTTTTGAGCAATCTAGAATTATCTCCTGTATATTGATAATTCAATCCAGAATTTTTAACAATAATTTCACTTTTATAATTTCCTATTTCATTTATTATTTCAACAATTTTTATCAAATCTATAGATTCATTTGGTGTAATATTAAACTCTTTATATTCTATAAAATCTTTTTCTAAAATTTTTTCTATTATTTTTAAAAAATCAGTTATATACAAATAATCAAAAATAACATTTTGATTTATAACTATTGGCATTTTCAAAATATTTTTTAAAATAGCATTGGAAATAAATTTAAACGAATAATCCTCATATTGTCCAAAAAGCCCAAAAATAATAGGATTGTAAATATTTTTACTAGCTCCTATTTCTATATATTTATGCATCAAATATTTACTATATCCATAATCATCTTCTGGCAAAACCTGTCCTATTTCAGACTCTTTAATTTTTTTTAAATCTCTAAACTTGTTATATTGAGCTCCACTTCCAAAATTTATCATTTTCATTTCTGGAGTTATACATTCTTCTAAATTAAAAAACATTTGAAGATTATTTTTAACAACATCTTTTTTTTCATTATAACCAGTCTTTCTAGATCCGCCTTCATTAGCACAATGAATTACAATATCTATCTTGTTTTCTTTTAAAAAATTTTTTACTGCTTTATAATCCAATAAGCTAAAATTATCTCTTGTAACTGAAAAAACTTTATATTTTTCTGTTTTTGAAAAATCATTTGTCCAATAATTAACAAGACTTTTTCCAACAAATCCTCGTGCACCCATAATTGCTATGTTTTTCATTTTTTGAACTCTTTTATTT
>CAYQVV010000184.1:0-1547 GCA_964421155.1 uncultured Elusimicrobiaceae bacterium | reverse complement strand
TCAAGAAAAAGCACATGAAATAGCATTACAACAAGCAGGTTTCTTTCAAAAAGCTTTTAATACTTTTATATTGGAAAATAAATTTTTTTTAATAGATTTAAAAGATATTATAGTTCAATTTTTTAAATTAATAGAATTTCCTTTATTTTTGAAAAAAAACTTTTATTTAACACAATCTATATATCAAAAGGCGATATTTTCATTAATTCCTATTCAAAGTTTTTTGATAGGAGAAGAAGTTATTTTTGCTCTTTCCGATGTTGGTGGTAAATATTTTATTAAAGTTCCTTTTAATATATTTTTAAAAGAATTTTCTAGTATAAAAAATATAACTCCTACTAAAAATAAGATTGTAACTTTAGAGTTGACGGATCAAGTTTATACAAATGAGGAATCCCTTAGAAAAAGAATAGTTTTATATAAAAATCCTGAATTAAAAAAAGTTTCAATAATTATTAAAACATCTACAATAGTTTTTAATTTTTTTAAATATTTAGAAACTAGAAAAGAAGTGGAATCAAAAAAAGCGTTTATATACTTGCAAAATGAACAAACAGTATATTTTGTAGAAAAATTGATAATGATTATAAAAAAAATAAAAACACAATTAACAGAAGAAAAAAAAGAAGTTTCTAAAAAAGAATTAAATATGTGGATAATTACACTGCAAAATATTTATTATTTAATAGAAAGCCTGCCTAATGAAATTAAGTTAAGAATCTGGGAAAATAATAAAGAATTAGAAGATAAATTTAAAGAAATAGAGCAATTAAAACTTTTAAAAAAAGAATCTAGAGAAGATACTATTGAATTAGAAAAATATAAAGATTTAGAAAAAATAAAAACTTTAGTAGATGAATTTTTAGATAATAAAGAAATATTTAATGAAATAGTTTTTTATGAGTTCTCAATATTACCTGAATATGAATATGAAGAATTTGAAAAAATATTCAAAGATTTAATGAAAATAGATTCAAAAATGGAAGATTATTTTAAAGACATAAAAATGAATTTGGAAGTGTTATATAATTTGAATTCTAGTGATCAAAAATTAATTGATGCCCAACTTTTATTGAAAAATAATTTAGCCAATATAGAAAAATTGTTTAATTCAAAAGGAATAGGGATTTTACTTCCAAATCGAAATAGTCGTGAATCATATATATTTTTTGTGAATATTTGTATGGCTAAAAATTTAGAGGAATTAAAAGAAGTTTTATTCCAGAGGATGAATGTTTTAATAAAAAGACAATATGTAAATTTAAGAATTTTATATAAAGATCATTCTTTTTATAGATATTTAAATGAGAATGTAATTTTGTATAGAGGGTTAAATTTTTCAAAGAATAATAGAGACATTGTAATAGCGAGTATTTTTAAGAATGGAGATTATGGCAATCCTTCTTATAATGTATTTGAGGTTTTTTTTAATAATGATTATCAAGGAAGAGCTTATTCTGGTGCAAAAATAGATGAGCAGACTCAAACAGTGACAGGCTTGACACAATTTACAAGCAAAATAGAAATTGCAAAAAGATTTAGTATAT
>CAYQVV010000183.1:0-1558 GCA_964421155.1 uncultured Elusimicrobiaceae bacterium | reverse complement strand
TATTAAAAATAAAATCAAATAAATGAAACATTATTAAAAAAATATTTCTATTATTATTAAATCTTATTAGTTCATCTGTATTCCACAAATAATATGGATAGTGAGGTAATAATCTATCTAAAAAATAATCATTTGAACTTAAACTATCCATAACCTCTAAAGTAGGCATATCTTCTTGTCTATTAAAATATAAAAAATTTTCACTTTTTATCCCATAAAACCCTTGTTGAATCATATCTTTTCTTACAATATCTCTTTCTCCATCAAAATCTTCCAATATTTCTAAACCATAATTAAAAATAACTGTTTTTATAGAATTTTTAAATTTAACCAAAAATTCTTCTTCATTACGAACAGAATATTTTAAATTAAAATATTCTTCATTTTTTTCATAATCCGTTCTTGCATAATAAAGCAATAAAAATAAAAAAGATGCCAAACCTTTTCCAGATCTAGTATATTCAAAAATAATTGTTTGTTTATTTTCTTTTATGAAAAAATCTAAAATTTGTTCTGTATATAAATTAGATCTAGTCAAATATTTTTTATAATATGTTAAATATTCTTCTTTCATATTTTCTGGAAAACTATTCCATGTCCATCTTTCACTAGAGTTTGGGAAAAAAGTTCCTGAAAATGCTAAAAATTTATAGTTATTTCTTCCACTTAAAAGTTCAGCTGTTTTTCCAATCCAAGATGGAGATTGCCCTAAAAAAAATAATCTATCTCTTCCATATCTTATATTCAACTCTTTAGCTAATCTTACAAATAATTCTAAATTTTCTTTTTCTTTAAGAACATATTTTACAATTTGATTACTTTTATCTTCTCTATCTGAAAACATTTTTGAAAAAACTTCTCTAATTTCAACTTTTTGCTCTTCAGATAATTCTAAATAAATTTGTTTTATATTTTTCTTTTTTTCCTTTCTTTCAAAACTAATTTTTTTTAACAAAGTTTCTATGGATAATAAAAAATTTCTTGCTTTTATATTATTCATTCTAGGTAAAATATATTCTTCCAAAAAATCTATATCTATCAAATTTTTTAATTCTTCATTCATTTCTACTATATTAGGTAAATGTTCTAATGAGCTTTGTTTATCAAATTTTAATGTATATATTTCTATTTCTAAAATTAATTTTTTTAATAAATCAATAATATTTTGAATAACCTCCAAATCTTTACCCTCTAAAATCGGAAACATTCTAATTAACTCTTCATAAATTGCTGCATTGATTACTTTTTCATCTTTTTCTTTTTTAATTACTTCTTTAAAAATTTTTTGATTAAAACTTTCAATATTGTTTAACTTTTTTAAAAATTCACTAATTTTTAATTCTATTTCTATGGAATATTTATTCTCTATAAAAAATTTATTCAATTCTTCAATAATCCATCCAGTTTCAATATCAGATTCAATAGCTTGTTGATGATTTTTTCCTTGCATTTCCAATTTTTCATGTTTTATTATCACTTGTTGGATTTCTTGAGATAGAGTATCCCATATTTTTGCCATCTCTGGAGTGAAATAGATTTGATCTGATGTATGCACTAC
>CAYQVV010000182.1:0-1591 GCA_964421155.1 uncultured Elusimicrobiaceae bacterium | reverse complement strand
TTTATAGATATTACAAAATCGCCAAGATTATCTATTCTAGTAAGCAAAATTTTATCTTTTTTTAAAGGTTTTATGTTTTTAAAGAAAAAATAAAAATTAACCATAAAATCTAAAATTATATATATATAAAATTTCAGTAAAGTAAAAAGTATTTTTTTTAACTTATAAATATTTTTAAACATATTTTTTATTTAGCATACATTATGCTTTTTCCATGAAATATTTTGTAATTAGGATTTGCTTCTAATACTATTTTTTCTAGAACTTCTTTATCATCAGGCAAATGATATGTACAAATTGAAAGTTTTGGTTTCATATCTCTCAAAACTTTTTTAGCTCCCAAAAGCATATATCTTTCTGCTCCCTCTATATCTGCCTTTATAAAATCTATTTTTTTTATATTATTTTTTTCAACCCATTCATCTAAAGTTATAGCATTAACTATTTCTTTATTTTGAATATAATCCCTATTTTCATTAATATAATTAATTGAAGAAGAATTCATCAAAAAATTTTCATTTATAAAAAATGTCATAGTTTCATTTGTATTAGATAAAGCATATTTTTCTAATTTAATAGTTCCTGTCAAATTCTTATTTAAATCTATTGTTTTTTCTAAAAATTTTATAGTTTCTTTAATAGGCTCAAAAGCATAAACAGTAGCTCCTTTGTATGCTCCATATGCTGAAACAAAACCAATATTAGCCCCTGCATCAATCATTATATCTCCATCAAATATTTCTACTCCAAATCTTTCATAAAAATGATCTTCATCAAAAAAATATATTTTTCTAAAAATAACAAAAAAAATACTTTCATAAAAAGACCATCTTACTAAATCACTTTTATCTATAAATGGTAATTTAAAAATTCCTAAATCATAATATGTTTTTGTATTATAAAATTTGGAAATAAAATTTAATTTAAAAATATGATTTGTTGCAAAATTTGTTCCAAATATAAAATAAAAAAAATAATCTAAAAATAAATGAAAAGTTATTAAATTTTGATTTAATAAAAAATATATAAAAGATAAAACTAAACCTTTAAACACCTGTAATCTATTTTTAAAAATTTTTAAAATCCTTCTCATTACTATTTACTCCTTCTTTTTCTATTTAGCATACATTATGCTTTTTCCATGAAATATTTTATAGCTCGGATTTGCTTCTAATACGATTCTTTCTAAAACTTCTTTATCATCAGGCAAATGATAAGTACATATTGAAAGTTTTGGCTTCATATCTCTCAAAACTTTTTTAGCTCCCAAAAGCATATATCTTTCTGCTCCCTCTATATCTGCCTTTATAAAATCTATCTTTTTTATATTGTTTTTTTCAACCCATTCATCCAAACTAACAGAATTAACTTCTACTTCTTTCTGTTTATATTCTCTATTATCCTTCAAATAAGATATAGAAGATGAATTTTCTGAATATTCATCATTACTATTAAATTTTAAAATCCCTATTTTATCAGATAAAGCAAAAGGTTGTATATTAATTTCCCCTTTCAAGTCTTTATTCAATAAAATTGTTTCTTGAAGTTTTTCTATTGTTTCTGCTATTGGCTCAAAAGCATAAACTGTTGC
>CAYQVV010000181.1:0-1602 GCA_964421155.1 uncultured Elusimicrobiaceae bacterium | reverse complement strand
TAAATTCTAGCAGTATGACTGCAGATGGGTTTCATTCTTTATCAGATGGGATGTCAAATATAATTGGTATTATAGGAATGAAATTTTGTCTTCCAAATAAAGATGCGGATCATCCTTATGGTCATGCAAAATATGAGACTTTGTTTGCTTTAGGTATTGCAGCTATGTTATTAATGGTTGCAATAAATTTAGTTAAGCAAGGGATATTTCATATTTTTCATCCAGCAAATACACAAGTAGACACAGTTAGTTTTTTTGTTATGATTTTTACGATTGCAGTAAATTTTTTAGTTATGGTATATGAATATAAAAAAGGTAAAATGTTAAAGAGTGAAATATTGGTAGTAGATTCTATGCATACAAAGTCAGATATATTTATTTCTTTGGCAGTTATTATCTCTCTTATAGGTGTTAAAATTGGATTTAAGATAATAGATCCTATTGTAACTTTTATTATTGCGGGGTTTATTTCACATACAGCATTTGAAATTATAAAAGAAAAGTCTGGAGTTTTATGTGATGCTGTTGCGATTAAAGATATAGACGAAATAAAAAAAGTTGTTATGTGCATAAATGGAGTATGCAATTGTCATAATATTAGAAGTAGAGGGAGCTTGGATAATATTTATTTAGATTTGCATGTAGAGATAGATGGAAATATTAGATTTGAAGATTCACATGTAATGAGTCATCTTATTGGAAAAGAAATTATGAAAAAATTTCCAAATGTTGTAGATGTCTTGGTTCATATGGAACCAATATCAAAATAAATTATGAATGAAAATCAAAATAAAATAAATATTTTTTTGGATTTTTTAAAAAAAGAAAAAAATTATTCAGAATATACGATTATTAATTATAAAAAAGATTTAAATGATTTATTTCTATTTTTAAAACAAAAAGATAAAATAATATCAGATTTAAATAATAAATTAGTTAGAGAATTTTTATCAGAATTTTATCAAAAAGGTCTAAAAAGCTCATCAATTTCTAGAAAAATTTCATCAATCAGAACTTTTTTTAAATTTTTAGTTAATGAAAAATTGTTAGATGAAAAAGAAAATTATTTTTTATATATTAGAAATCCAAAAAAAGAAAAAAAAATTCCAATATTTTTGTCTCAAGACGAAATGTTTGATCTTTTAAATTTTCCTGATGAAACAGATTTTTTAGGGCTTAGAGATAGAGTAATTTTTGAAATTTTATATTCTACTGGAATTAGAGTAAGTGAGTTGATAGGATTAAAAATATTAGATATAGATTTATTTAGCGAAACTATAAAGGTTATAGGAAAAGGTTCTAAAGAAAGAATAGTTCCAATAGGATATAATAGTTTAAAATTTGTAAAAAAATATATAGATTCAGTTAAAAAAAAATATTTTTTGTCAAATAGAGATTTTTTATTTAGAAATTTTAGAGGTGGACATCTGACCGTTAGAAGTGTTGGTAGAATAGTTAAAAATTACATAAATTTTTTGGCTATTAAAAAGAATATAAGTCCTCATAAAATTAGACATACTTTTGCAACACATTTGTTAAATGCTGGATGTGATTTAAGAAGCATACAGGAAATGCTGGGACATGTAAATTTATCTACTACTC
>CAYQVV010000180.1:0-1614 GCA_964421155.1 uncultured Elusimicrobiaceae bacterium | reverse complement strand
AAAATCTGAAATAAAAAATATTGTTGGAGTTTCAAGAGGTTTATTAGGTAAAAAAACTGAATATGATTTGAAGAGTTTGCCATTAGAGTGTCCATATTTTGTTGATGCAGATGTTATTGGTTTAGAAACAACTGTTTCTGTTAAAGGGGTAATAGGGATGCCAAGTGTTTCAGATTCATCAAAAGATGCAGAAGCTTCTAAAAAAGTTTCTCAACCATTGCAAATAAATGGGGTTACAGATATAGATGTTAAAAATAATGGAGGAATTGGAAATCAAGGAAATAAATGTTATAGAAATGCTAGTTTCCAAATGTTATATAGAGATCCTGTTATTAGAGGATATATTTTCCCAAATAATGGAAGCATAGAATCCTTTTCAGCATTAGTTGCTGCAGAAGATAATGTTGATAAAAAGAAGTTAATTTTAACCTTGAGGCAAGTATTTGAAATGATGGGTGGAATCTCAAGGGATAGAGTTACAACAATAGGAGATGTTACTATTTTTATAAATTTACTTCATCAGGATACGGGCAAAGATAGAGTTAAAACAATAGCAGATGTTACTCCTTTTAGTTCAGATGAATTAGCAACCTTTTTATTCCCTGATGAAAATTCTAATACACAAAAAGATGCAGGCGAATTACAACTTAAAATGTTAGATAAATTACAAATTCCTGAAACTAATATAACAGCAGAAAAAATTTCTAGATATCAATTAAAACTTTCTCCAGATACAGATTTTCAAACAACTTTGAATAAATCTTATTTAGAAATTTTAAAAGAAGAATTGCTTCATATTTATAATGTAGATGCTGTATTAAACAATTTAGAAGAGATAGATGCACAAGTAACTCAAATAAAAAGACTTTATGATTTAGATCCTAATAATTTTACTGGAATAGATGAAACAAAATTGAGACAAGGGGGAACAAAACAGAAAGTTGTAGATTTGATTAATAAGATATATCCAGCTGTAATACATAATGCTAATTTGTCAGATTTATTTAGTGGTGCTCCAGATAGGGTTGTTTTTAGTATAGATAGAATAAATCCAAGAAATAGAACAGTAAATGATACTGAAATTAATATGCCCACATCTTTTGTTAAAGATGGGGAGACATATAAGCTTGTAGTTTCTACTGTGCATTCAGGAGGAGCTAATATTTTGGGAGGACATTATACTGCTAATGTAAAAAATCCAGAAAATGATGATTATAGAAACTTTAGTGATTCAAATATTTCTGATGGAATATCTGATAGAACTGCTAAAAGAGGATGTCAATTTATGTATGTTAGAGAAGATAGATTGCAACCAGAAAATATAGTTTTGGGAGAAGCAGCAGCCCTTTCCGGAAATGTAGACAAAACTCTTTTAGGAAATGTAGACAAAACTCTTTTAGGAAATGTAGACAAAACTCTTTTAGAATCAAAAGCAGTTTCAAAAACAGGGGTAGAGCAGATTTTTGAAAGTGCAAAACAAGCTGTTAAAGAATTAGCTCAAACTTCATTTCCAACATTAGGTTCTATAATAGAAAAAATTTCATTTAAAGAATATGGAATAGTAGAAGGACAAGAAGCAAACTTAGTGTCAGCAGTCAAAGGTAATGAATTAGT
>CAYQVV010000179.1:0-1618 GCA_964421155.1 uncultured Elusimicrobiaceae bacterium | reverse complement strand
CTGTCGTAAAACAAAAAAAGGCAATGTCAAAAAAGAAGATTATTTGTCTAAGCTAGTCTATCAAATTTTTTCAAATAATCCATTATTGTCAGTGAAAAATATTTTTTATTTAATTTATATTCTCTGTCATTCTAAATTTATTTCAGCATATTCTTTCTAGATTCCGCATCATTTGCTTCGCAAATCTCGGATATTTCATATCCAGAGGCGGAATGACAAAAAAAAATTCTTATTTATTAGGTCTTATTATCTGTCTTACAAAAAAATTTTCTATTTTTTTATCTTTATCTACAGTCCCAAAAATATCTTTTTTAATGTCTAAAATATCAGACAACTTCAAATTATTCAATTTTTCTTTAAAATCAAAAAAATTCTGCCATTTATCCATAGCTTCAAAATAACCTAAATTATCAGTTATATCTGCAACTGTTTCAAAATCTAAAGCATAATCAAAATTAGCTATATTTTTTATCTTAATCAAATCTTCTGTAGAAAAATTTTTATCTATATTTAAAATTTCATCAAAAATCTCTGCTTCTATTTTTTCTAAATTTTCATAATCGCAAGTTCCATAAATTACAAAAAGAGAACCATATTTTTGATCAGCAATTCCAGAGCCTATAGACCAAACAAGATTTAAATCTTGCTTTAATCTTTTATATAATTTTGAGCTCATTCCTTGTCCTAAAATTTTAGATAAAACATTACTTGATATATACTTTTCTAAACTAGAACTATTAGAACAATTCCACGCATATGCAAAATAAGTTTGATTTACAGTATCCATAATTTTTTCATTATAACTTGAAGTATATTTTTCTAAATTTAAACTAAAATCTTTTAATTTTAAATTTTCAATATTTTTTATATTTTCTTTTTTGTTATTGAAATATTTATCTGATAAAATTTTCAATCTTTCAAGATCTATATTTCCAGATATAAAAAGAATCATATTTTCAGGCAAATAATGTTCATCATAATAATTTCTTAAATCTTTTGGTTCCATTTTCAAAATATTTTCTTTTGTGCCTATTATTGGTCTTTTATAAACAAAATCATTTACGCCAAAAAAATTTTTATACAGCTCTTCCCACAAAATACTATCTGGATGATCCATATACATCTGAATTTCTTCTATTATCACACCTTTTTCCATTTCAAAACTTTCTTTTTCTATATCAACATTAAATGCCATATCACTTATAGCAGAAAAAGCTTTTTCTGCATCGTCGGAATGAAGTGTGATATAATAATGTGTATAATCAAAAGAAGTCGCAGCATTCATCTGACCGCCTATATTTTCTATTTCTCTAGAAATCATATTATCTGGATAATTCTTTGTATTCTTAAATAAAATATGCTCTACAAAATGAGAAATTCCACTATTTTCTTCTATCTCATCTTTACTTCCTATTTTTACCCAAAGATTAACATTTAATATAGGCAAATCATTCTTTTCATAAAATACAACTTTTAATCCATTGTCTAATACAAATGTTTGAATTTTTTTTAAATTATTATCCATTATAATTCCTTCATTTTTTTGTTATTTATATATTGTAAATTTTATCATTAAAATTATTAATAAATTTTTTATAAATTCTCTTCTTTTAGAAAT
>CAYQVV010000178.1:0-1644 GCA_964421155.1 uncultured Elusimicrobiaceae bacterium | reverse complement strand
TTTTAGATTTATATTTGACAAAAACATATCAAAAAATAAAAATTATTCATATTGCAGGGACTAATGGCAAAGGATCTACCTCAAATCTATTAAGCAAGATTTTAGAGGCTAATTGTGAAGATATTCAAAAAATAGGACTATTCACTTCTCCACATATTCATTCTATAAATGAAAGAATCAAAATAAACAATCAAAATATTTCAGATAAAAATTTAGAAAAATATATTCTAGAATTAAAAAATTTTTTAGATTCAGTTTCAATAAAATTAACATACTTTGAATTTTTAACAGTTGTAGCAATTAAATATTTTATGGATGAAGCTGTAGATATTGCAGTTTTTGAATGTGGGCTCGGTGGAAGACTGGATGCAACTAATGTTTTTGAAAATCCGCTTTTGACTATAATTACAAATATTGATTTAGAACATCAGGAATTTTTAGGAGATACAACTGAAAAAATTTTAATAGAAAAATTAGGAATATGCAGAGAAAATGTGCCTTTGATAACAGGAGTTGAGCAAGAAAATTTGAGAAATTTTTTGATAAATAAAGAATTAAATAAAGAAAATTTATTTTTAATAAATAGAGATTTTTTTGTAAAAGGAAATACTGATAAAAGTTTTAAATTTTATGACAAAAATGATTTTATATTGGATAAAATTGAATTAAAAATAAAAGGAAATCATCAATATAAAAATTTAGCTTTGGTTTTACAAGCTGTGAATTTATTATCAAACAAATATAATTTTAGATTTCAAGACAATGAAAAAATTTTAAAGACAGTTAATAATTTTCAGCTAGAAGGAAGATTAGAGTTTTTAAAATTTGACGATTTAAATAATTTTCTAGGGACAAATTTGATTTTTGATGTCGGGCATAATTTAGCTGGAATAAGAACTTGTGTGGAATATTTAAAGGAAATTAGAGATAATTATGAAAAAGTAGCAATAGTTTTTGGAATATTAAAAGATAAAGATTTTAAAAATTCTTTAAAAATTATTGTTGATGTTGCAGATTTTGTTTATTTAACAGAACCTAAGTCAGAAAGGGCTTTGGATATGGATATTATTTTGAAATATGCAAAAGAAATGAATTTGCTAGAAAAAATAAAATTTTCAACTAAAAATATAGAAGAAATTAAAAATGATATTAAAAATGTTTTTGGCAAAAATGATTTGATTTGTGTTGTCGGATCGTTTTATTTAATTAAAAATTTTAGACATTAATTATTTCCTCCAGCGTACCTTTTCTTTCAAAATATCAAAATAATTATTTTTTAAACTAGATTTTTTTAAATTAGTTTTTTAAAATGAGCGACTTATAAAGATATAATATTTGAAAATACTCAGTCATTGCGAGAGAGCATAGCGAAGGAAGCAATCCAGAAAGTTATTTTTATTGAAAAAAATTATTTTAGATAGATTGCTTCACAAAAGTTCGCAATGACGAAGATGTAAAAACAAAATTTATTGTCATAGATAATAACGAATAATTTGAAAAGTTTTTATAGATTACCGTAAACAAATAATTTTCTTTTTTGTCATTGCTTTTTTTTGTTTGACGACAGGACGGACAAACCCCGTCGTCGCAAATGCTAGTCCGCTGTTAGCAGTCATATAGGAAAAATTTAATAAAAAAATTAAA
>CAYQVV010000177.1:0-1651 GCA_964421155.1 uncultured Elusimicrobiaceae bacterium | reverse complement strand
GATTGCCGGCAAACTGCCAAGTGTTGATCAGATAAAAAAATTGATATTAAATTAACAAAAAAAGGTAAAAAAATGAAAAAATTTAAAGTTTTATTTGTATGTATTCACAATTCTGCTAGAAGTCAAATGGCAGAAGCATTTTTAAATCAACTTGGTGGAGATAAATTTGAAGCTGAAAGTGCAGGACTTGAACCGGGGAATTTAAACCCAATAGTTGTTGATGCAATGAAAGAAATAGGAATAGATATTTCAAATAACAAAACAAATAGTGTTTTTGATTTTTATAAATCTGGAAAAAGATACCATTTTGTTTTTACAGTTTGTGACGAAGCAAGTGGCGAAAAATGTCCAATATTCCCAGGAACTTTAAAAACTATGCACATAGGATTTACAGATCCATCATCTTTGAAAGGAACATATGAAGAAAAACTAGAAAAAACTAGAAAAATTAGAGACGAAATTAAACACAAAATAGAAGAAATTATAAAAACAATCAGGATATAATTATGAAAATTATGAAAATATCAGAAATAAACAATAAAAATCCTTTAGGCTTTTTTGAAAAATATTTAACATTATGGGTAATATTTTGTATGTTAGCAGGAATTTTAATCGGAAAATTTTTACCAGAATTTTCAGTATTTCTTGGAAAATTTGAATATGCTAACATTTCTATCCCGATTGCAATTCTTATTTGGATTATGATTTATCCTATGATGATGAAAGTTGATTTTGAAAGTATAAAAAATGTTGGAAAAAATCCAAAAGGACTTTATGTCACTTGGATAACAAATTGGTTAATAAAACCTTTTACTATGTATCTAATTGCATATTTTTTTCTTTTTGTAGTGTTTAAATCATTGATTCCTTTAAATCTTGCAAAAGATTATTTAGCTGGAGCCATTTTACTAGGAGCAGCACCGTGTACTGCTATGGTTTTTGTTTGGAGTCATTTAACAAAAGGAAATCCAGCATATACAGTAGTTCAAGTTGCTACAAATGATTTAATAATTTTAATAGCATTCACTCCTATTGTTGCATTACTTCTAGGAATAGGTGGAATTACAATTCCTTGGAATACTCTTTTGTTTTCTATTTTTCTTTTTGTGCTTATTCCATTAATAGGAGGAATACTAACAAAAAAAATCATGATAAACAAAAAAGGCTTAACATATTTTAATCAAAAATTTATTCCAAAATTTAACTATTTTACAATTGCTGGATTATTGTTAACTCTTATTATCATTTTTTCTTTTCAAGGAGAAATAATTTTAAAAAATCCTTTGCATATTATTTTAATAGCTATTCCCTTAACTATTCAAACTTATCTTATTTTTTTTATTGCTTACTTATTTAGCAAAAAATTAAAACTAACTCATGATATTGCTTCTCCAGCTGGAATGATTGGAGCTTCTAATTTTTTTGAATTAGCTGTAGCTGTTGCAATATCATTATTTGGGACTTCTTCTCCGGTAGTTCTTGCAACAATAGTTGGAGTATTAGTAGAAGTTCCAATTATGCTATCATTAGTTTGGATTTCAATAAAAACAAAAGGATATTTTAAAAATGAAAACAATTGAAGAAATAAGTTTTGTCTTTAATGCTCTTAGCCAAGAAAATAGAATAAAAATTTTCAAAATTCTTGTAGAAA
>CAYQVV010000176.1:0-1685 GCA_964421155.1 uncultured Elusimicrobiaceae bacterium | reverse complement strand
AGAATAGCAAGATTATCTAGAGAAATAGGATGTGGAGATTTTGTAAAATTAGAAGTTATAAATGAATCTAAATATTTAATGCCAGACAACTATGAAACAATAAAGGCAACTGAAGTTCTTGCAAAAGAAGATTTTATTGTAATGCCTTATATGTATCCAGATTTAAATGTTGCACGAGATTTAGTAAATGCAGGAGCTTCTAGTGTTATGCCTTTGGGCTCTCCTATTGGAAGTAATAGAGGATTATTGACAAAAGATTTTATAAAAATTTTGGTGGAGGAGATAGAAATTCCTATTATAGTTGATGCTGGGATAGGATGTCCATCTCAAGCATGTGAAGCTATGGAAATGGGGTGTGCTGCTGTTATGGCAAATACTGCAATTGCATTATCTAACAATGTGGGATTAATGGCAAAAGCATTTAGCCTTGCAATAGAATCTGGGAGAAAAGCTTTTTTATCAGGACTTCCAGACAAAATAATAGATAAAGCTAATCCATCTAGTCCATTAACTGGATTTTTAGAAGATTAAAAAATTAAAAAATTAAAAAATATGGAGTATCTGATAAAATGTTTAAAAATTTTAAAAAATTTTTCTTTATTTTAATTATATTTTCTAGTATTTTTATTTTAAATTCATTAATTTATGGAGAAGAAATTATGGCAAAAATAGACAAAAGCACAGAAACAATTTCAGTAGAAAAAACAACAATTGTAAAAATTGAGACGAATAAAGGAGATATTAGTATAGAACTTTTTAATGATAAAGCACCAATTACAGTAGCTAATTTTTTAGAGTATGCTAAGAAAGGATTTTATGATGGAACTATTTTTCATAGAGTTATAAAAAATTTTATGATACAAGGTGGAGGAATGACATCTGGCTTAGTTGAAAAAAAAGATACTTTTGCTCCTATTACAAATGAAGCAAAAAATGGACTTAAAAATAAAAAAGGAACTATTGCAATGGCAAGAACTTCTGTAATAAATAGTGCGACTTGCCAATTTTTTATTAATCTTGTAGATAATGGATTTTTAGATTATCAAAATGATTCTATGCAAGGATATGGATATGCTGTATTTGGAAAAGTTGTTGAAGGGATTGAAGTAGTAGAAGCTATTGGAAATGTCAAAACTCAAACTGTTGGATATTATGGCGATGTTCCAAAAGATGAAATTATAATAAAAAAAGTAATAATAGGAAACTAGTTTGTATTTAAGTTTATAAGGCAAAAAAATGGAAAAAATTGAATCAAATATAATGGATACAGTTTTAAAAGAAACAGAAAATTACAACTATAATTTGTATTCAGATAAAGATGTAGAAAATGTATTAAATAAAAATTTAATTTCCAAAGATGATTTTAAAATATTACTTTCTCCAGTTGCTGTTAATTTTTTAGAACAAATAGCTCAAAAAGCAAAACTAGAAACAAAAAAATATTTTGGAAATTCTATTTCTTTGTTTACTCCTTTATACATTTCAAATTATTGTGAAAATTATTGTGAATATTGTGGCTTTAACTGTAAAAATAAAATAAAAAGAGCAAAACTTTCTCTAAAAGAAATAGAAGAAGAGCTTGCAGTTATTGCTGAAACAGGACTTAAAGAAATTTTGATATTGACTGGAGAATCAAGAAAATTTTCTGATATTTTTTATATTGGAGAATCAATAAAAATTGCTAA
>CAYQVV010000175.1:0-1698 GCA_964421155.1 uncultured Elusimicrobiaceae bacterium | reverse complement strand
AGGAATGACTGCTCAACAAATAGCAGAAAAGAATATACGAAATGGAATACAGATGAATTTCTTTTTTTATCTCGAATTTATCTTAAAAACAAAAAATCTTTTATATGGAAGATGTTGGGCAAATAGACCTCCAGTAGTGATGAATCCCAGGGGATATATTTTCTTCGACAAAACCTCCTGGTTTATTGTTAAAAAATATCTTATCAGAATGTTACAGACGAATGGAGGAATTGTTAAATCAACTTTAATTAAAAACGGTAAACTTTAAGGTTAATCATTACTACTATATTTCTTTTTCCATTTTTTATCATAATATTCTTCTTCTAAACGTTCGTAATTATCGATGTACCATTGAATTTTATGTTTATTTTCTTCAACGAATTTTAAATATTTATTTACTTTCTTAAAACCACACATATTAGATAAACAATTTCTTGGAAAACTATAAAGAGCTAAAAATTTATCTAAATTTGGAAACTCATTATAAGTGATATTATACAAATTTTTTAATTCAACAAAAGAGATTTTATTAAAATAATGATATAATAAAAATTCTACATTTAATTTTTTATATTTACAACTTTTTCTCCCCATAGTGGATTTTCGTATTATTTTTGTTTTATTTGCTTTCTTTGAAGCTTCTTTCATAATTTCAGGATTATTTATTTTTGTTTTCATCCCCTTATTGATAGCATTACGAAGGATATCTGGATTTTTCTTTAATGTATTCTGTCTATTAATTTCTTTATTTATTATAATATTAGGGTTATCAGTAATAGTCTTTTTAAAATTATTAACTTTTTGAATAACAATTTCGGGGTTATCCTGTAAGGTATTTTTATATTTCTTCGTTATTTGTTGCTTCTCTTCTTCTGATTTTAAATTTTTAGTATTACTTATTTTAATACCACTATTTATTAAAATATAAGGATTTGACTGTAAAGTTAATAATCTACGATCAACCCTTATTTTTAAAGATTTTTCTGAAATATTTTTAACACCTTCCCCTCCATCAGTTAAATTTGTTAGGGGACCTAAATTTTTGTCTGATCTTCCAATTAGTTTTATAAAAAATCTTTCAAGTAAATAAGCAACTTCTTCATCTAGATTTTCACAAATTTTATAAATTATAACTTCTTTGCCTTCCCTATGAATTTTATTAATTGTATTAATTTTATGTTTATTATATTTATGATTTTCTTTTTCAATTATTTCTTGATATTTTTTACTTTCTTTTAAATGAGTCAGCACTCGTGTATTACATCCTTTTCCGATATAAAAAGGTTCATAATCAAAATCAATACCTATCCCATTTTCTGTATAACAATAATTCACTGATTTTAAGGGGTTACAATAAACGTATACATAAAATTTTAATTCTTTCATTTTTTACTTACCTCTAACTTTTACATTTTATAGAAAAATTGCTGTTTTTCTATTATTTTATTAGTAAACAAAAGATTTAAAAATATTTTTAAAATCTTGGAAAATATACAAAGTTAGAGATTTATATATCTTTTCAGTCAGCAAACCTATCCAAGATTTGTATGTTAAATACCAAATAAATCTTTAAAAAGAGAGGGTTTATTATTTTTAACCTTAGCTAATGCAGCCTTTATTGCAGAATTTTTAGATTGATAGTCATCTATATAAAAATAAGCAGATTTTTTCTTATCTTTCTTTCCTTCTTTCCCTTTT
>CAYQVV010000174.1:0-1701 GCA_964421155.1 uncultured Elusimicrobiaceae bacterium | reverse complement strand
TTTTAGATTTATATTTGACAAAAACATATCAAAAAATAAAAATTATTCATATTGCGGGGACTAACGGCAAAGGATCTACCTCAAATCTATTAAGCAAGATTTTAGAGAATAATTGTAAAGATGTTAAAAAAGTAGGGGTATTCACCTCTCCACATATTCATTATATAAATGAAAGAATCAAAATAAATAATCAAAATATTTCAGATAAAAATTTAGAAAAATATATTTCAGAATTAAAATTTTTTTTGGATTCAATATCTATAAAATTGACATATTTTGAATTTTTAACAGTTGTAGCAATTAAATATTTTATGGATGAATCTGTAGATATTGCAGTTTTTGAATGTGGGCTCGGTGGCAGACTGGATGCAACGAATGTTTTTGCAAATCCGCTTTTGACTATAATTACAAATATTGATTTAGAACATCAGGAATTTTTAGGAGATACAACTGAAAAAATTTTGATAGAAAAATTAGGAATATGCAGAGAAAATGTGCCTTTGATAACAGGAATTGAGCAAGAGAATTTGAGAAATTTTTTGATAAATAGAGAAGTAAATAATCAAAATTTATTTTTAATAAATAGAGATTTTTTTGTAAAAGGAAATACGGATAAAAGTTTTAAGTTTTATGACAAAAATGATTTTGTATTGGATAAAATTGAATTAAAAATAAAAGGGAATCATCAATATAAAAATTTAGCTTTGGTTTTACAAGCAATAAATTTATTATCAAAAATATATAATTATAAATTTGAAGATAATGAAAAAATTTTAGAGACTGTTAATAATTTTAAGCTAGAAGGAAGATTGGAGTTTTTAAAATTTGACGATTTAAATAATTTGTTAGGGACAAATTTGATTTTTGATGTCGGGCATAATTTAGCAGGAATAAGAACTGGTGTGGAATATTTAAAGGAAATTAGAGATAATTATGAAAAAGTAGCAATAGTTTTTGGAATATTAAAAGATAAAGATTTTAAAAATTCTTTAAAAATTATTGTTGATGTTGCAGATTTTGTTTATTTAACAGAACCTAAGTCAGAAAGGGCTTTGGATATGGATATTATTTTGAAATATGCAAAAGAAATGAATTTGCTAGAAAAAATAAAATTTTCAACTAAAAATATAGAAGAAATTAAAAATGATATTAAAAATGTTTTTGGCAAAAATGATTTGATTTGTGTTGTCGGATCGTTTTATTTAATTAAAAATTTTAGACATTAAAATTTTGAAAAATTTATTTTTCTCAGCTTAATCTTTCTTCCAAAATATCAAAATAATTATTTTTTGAACTAGATTTTTTTAAATTAGTTTTTTAAAATGAGCGACTTATAAAGATATAATATTTGAAAATACTCAGTCATTGCGAGAGAGCATAGCGAAGGAAGCAATCCAGAAAGTTATTTTTATTGAAAAAAATTATTTTAGATAGATTGCTTCACAAAAGTTCGCAATGACGAAGATGTAAAAACAAAATTTATTGTCATTGCTAATAATGGATAATTTGAAAAATTTTGCTAGATTGCCTTAGACTTGTTTATTAAAGGAAAACCCTCTCAATTGCCGAGGGTTTTCCTTTGCAACCTTTCCGCTGGCTTTGTGTCGGCAAAAACTCGCACCTCTGTTAATTTTTAGCAAAAAGTTCGACTTAACCATATAAATAAAGGCGATTTTATTGAAAATTTAGTGATGCTCACAC
>CAYQVV010000173.1:0-1711 GCA_964421155.1 uncultured Elusimicrobiaceae bacterium | reverse complement strand
ATGCAGATATACTAAAATTTAGTAATTTAGAAAATGATTTATCAAATAAAAAATCGTTAAAAGAATTTTTAGAAAGTTTTAGTTTTGTATTAGAGAATACAAAAGGGATAATGAATAAAGATGGATATTTAGCAATAGTAATTGGAGATAAATATTCATCGGGAGAATGGATTCCACTTGGATTTTATTGTATGAATGAAGCTCAAAAACTCGGAATGACCTTAAAATCTGTTGTCGTAAAAAATATGGAAGGAAATAGAGCAAAGATGAATAAAGAAGGTATTTGGAGATACAGAGCTTTAACAAGTGATTATTACATATTTAAACACGAATACATTTTTATTTTTAAAGGAAATTAATATGACTAAAAAAGATTTGTTTATAGAACTTGCAAAGCCAAATGAAAACGGAGAAAGTAGATGGGTTTCATCTGCTGAATTTGTCGGAAAATATAAATTGCTTCAACTTGGAAATGGAGGCAGTTGGTGTAGAGCTAGCTCAAGTTTAGCAAAAGAATATCAAATTGAATTTGATAAAAGCATAACATCAGGAAATTCTATAGATAGGGTTCGTTTAATTGGATTCAATGACAAAAAGCAGTTTAATCAAAATATTAGAAAAGATATTAAAGATTTTTATAAAACACAGAATTGTGTAATGTTGGGTGTAAATGGAAATTCTGAAAATACTAAAATTGAAATTGATCATAAAGACGGAAGAAAAGACGATCATAGAATTTCCAACCCTCAAAGTCAAAATTTGTTAGATTTTCAACCTCTTACAAAAGCAGCAAATGATATTAAAAGACAAATTTGTAAAAGATGTAAAGAAACCAATAAAAGATGGAGCGCTAAAAATATAAAAGGAAATCCATATGATTTTTATGTCGGAGATGAAAATTATTCTGAGGAATTAGGGTGTAAAGGTTGTTATCAATATGATCCAGTTGAATACAGAAAAGTAGTAGTTAAAAAAATTAGTGAATTGTCAGCAAAAGAAGCTGTAGATGTAGTTTTTAAAAAATTATATCCAGAAGATTAGTTTTTTTTAATTTTAATCGAGGTAAATTATGAATTATATTGGATCAAAAAAAACACTTTTGCAATTCTTAGAAGAATCAATTTATCAAATAGTTGGGAAAAAGGATTTTACTTTTTTAGATTTGTTTGCAGGAACTGGAATTGTTGGACAACATTTTAAAAGCAAAGGACATAAAGTCATTGCTAACGATTTACAATATTATAGTTTTGTTCTTAATAAAAATTACATTGAAAATCATCAAATACTAAAATTTATAAAATTGGAAAATTATTTAGAAGATTTAAAAAATATTGATTATAAAAAAAGAACTGATTTTGTTTGTAAATTTTTAGATAATTTAGAATTAAAAGAAGGATTCATTTATAATAATTATTGCTTAGGAGGAACAAAAAACAAAGAATTTGAAAGACAATACTTTTCTGATGAAAATGGGAAAAAAGTAGATACGATAAGAGAAAAAATAGAAGAATGGAAAAAGGAACATAAAATAAATGACAATGAATATTATTTTTTAATTGCCACTCTTATTGAAAATATAGATAAGGTTGCAAATACAGCCTCTGTTTATGGTGCTTTTTTGAAACAATTAAAAAAAACAGCACAACAAAATTTTTTAATGAAACCAGCACAGTTTGTACTTAATGACAATGATCATAATGTTTATAATGAA
>CAYQVV010000172.1:0-1729 GCA_964421155.1 uncultured Elusimicrobiaceae bacterium | reverse complement strand
TAGTAAATGTTATTACTTTAATTTTGGCAATTATACAAAAATGGGATCTAAAAACAATATTTTATGTCTATTTATTTCAAACAATATTTATCTTATTTTTTGTTTGTATAAAATTATTATTAAAAAGAAACATTTGTTTTGTATATATTTTTAATAAATATGATAAAAAAACAGCTGTAGTAGATCCTTCAAAAAACACCAAAATGGTAGTTATTTTTACCTTTTTGCTAATGTGTGGAATTGCTATATCTGTTTATTTTTCATTTTTAGTTATAATGTTTGGTTTCCCCAAACTTAATTTTTTGATGTTTATTCCTGTGGGGTTATTTTTTCTTAATCATTTATTTTCATTTATTTATAATTTTAAAAAAGATTCTAAAAAAGAAGAGTTAGCAATAGTATTAATTAAAAAAACAATTTATAGATTTCTGGTAATACATTTTACTGTCGTTTGTTCTTGGTTTTTTATTTTTACTTTTGAAAAATCGGTTGCAATTATTTTATCTTTAATTTTATTTTTTATACTAAAAATCCCTGCTGATATTTATTTTCATAATAAAGAACATCAAACAACTGCACAACAATTTGAAGAAAAAAGAAAATATTACCGGAAAACAGATATTTATTTAACAAAAAATAAAGACCGAAAAAATCAAAATGAAGTTTCCGAACCTACTAAAAAAAGAATAGAAAATTTAAAAAACGGGTCTTTATTATGGACACTGTTGAATAAAAAATCAAAAAACAAAAAGTGAGCAAAGATTACAATTATAGAAAATTTTAAATTAAAATGGGATATATCCCTTGTTTCGCTTATTGTTACAAATCTAATTGTTATTGTTTTTGCGGTTCTGGAAAAATGGAATCTAGGAGTACTGATTTTATTATATGTTATACAAAGTTTAATTATCGGATTCTTTAATTTTCTTAAAATATTAAATAAACAGAATATTGATTTGTCTAATCATCCAATTTTCAATAATTTATCACTACAAACAATTGCGAGTGCAAGAACCATTCTGGCAATCATTTTTTGGTATTTGTATAATTCAATTTTATTCATTTATATGCTCTTTGCAATAGCATATTCTCTTGCTCCAACAATTATTTGTTCTAAACTATCTACTACAATTATTGCTACACAAGAAACATTTTGTGGGCAAACAATTATGACGCCAGTTGGTTGGATATTCTTTGGGATTTCAATAATAATATTTTTTATTAATCATCTTATTTCTTATAACGTTAATTTTAATGTGGAAGTCCAAAGATCAGAAACTATTAGCAGATTACTTTTTATGCCCTATCTAAGATTTATTCCTGTTCAGATAATTTTAGTTATTGGGGGGTTGTATTTTAAATCATCGGTTGTTATATTTCTGATATTAAAGACAATAATTGATATTTATACTCACAATTATATACATAAAATAGGCAGTAATACAGAAGAAAGGCAACAGGAATCTAAAAATTTAACCAATTTAAAATCAGCACCAGTAATAATTATAATTTTGGCAATCTTATTTTGTCCAATATTTTTTTTACTATGTACGTTTTTCTTACCACTTTTTACCCCCATTTTCTTTATTGCGATTATTTTATTATATAAAAAAAAAAGGGAATACTAGCTATTTATATAATTTTTCTTTCTTAAATATTATATACTAAGTTGCATAATCCCTCCTTAGCATAGCGGTTAGTGCGACCGGCTGTAGACTTTTGTAACACA
>CAYQVV010000171.1:0-1748 GCA_964421155.1 uncultured Elusimicrobiaceae bacterium | reverse complement strand
GTTGGGCTCGAACCAACAACCCTTCGGTTAACAGCCGAATGCTCTACCATTGAGCTACCAGGGAATATTTAAAATTTGAATTTAAAAAAATTAAATTGAATTATATTTGAAAAAATATATTGCCTAATATATATAAAAAAAATTCAAAAGTCAAATAAATTTATCTATTTTTTTTATAAAAATAAAATTTTTTTAAACAAATTTGTAAAAATTATTTAAAAGTAGTAATATAAAAAAATTAAACAAAATTTTATTGTATTTTAGAGGGAAAAATTGGATATAATCAGACCAACTTATTTAAATATAAATCTTCAAAGGTTAGAGCATAATCATAAAATTATAAGCAGTTTTTTAGATAAAGATACAAAATTGCTAGCTGTAATAAAAGCTAATGCATATGGACACGGGAGTTTTGAGGTAGCAACTAGGTTGGAAAAATGTGGAGTAGATTTTTTTGGAGTTGCAACAATAGAAGAAGGTATTTATTTAAGGCAAAAAGGGATAAAAAGCAAAATTTTAGTTTTAGGCAGTGTTTATCCGTTTTCTTCTTTTAAATATATTATTGATTATAATTTGACTCCGACAATTTCTAGTTTTCAATTAGCCAAGAAATTATCTTCATATTGTAAAAAAAATAAGATTTTTATAGATATTCATTTAAAAGTAGATACAGGGATGTCTAGAATAGGAATGAATATAAGATTTGCAAAAAATACAATAATAAAAATTTCTGAATTGAGTAATTTGAATATAGAGGGAGTTTTTACTCATATTGCAAAGAATGATTCGAAAGAATTTACAGATAAACAGATAAAATTGTTTAGGAAATTAAAGCAAGACTTGATAAAAGAAAATTTAACTAATATTAAATATTTTCATTGCGCAAATACTAGAACAACTCTTGAAAATCCAGAAGCTCATTTTGATATGGTTAGAGTTGGACTTGGACTTTATGGGCTTTTTAATTTAAAAGAATTAAAGCCTGTAATGGAACTAAAAACAAAAATAGTTTTTTTGAAAACTGTAAAAAAGAATACTCCTATAAGTTACGATGGAACATTTATAACTCCTAAAAAGATGGTTGTTGCTACAATTCCAATAGGTTATGCAGATGGATTTTCTAGGGCTTTATCAAATCATGCTGTTGCAATAGTAAAAGGTCAAAAGGTTAAGCAAATAGGACGGATTTGTATGGATATGTGTATGCTTGATGTTTCGGAAATAGAAGATGTAAAAATTGGAGATGATGTGATTTTGATTGGAAAGTCAGGGCAAAATATTATAACCGCAGATGATTTAGCACAAAAATGTGAGACAATAAATTATGAAATAGTTAGTGCTTTTACGAGCCGAATTCCAAGATTGTATGAAGATTAAGAAGATTTTTTGAGCATTACATAAAATTATTATTTTTGATTTAAACATTCTGTTTTTGAATAGGGAATATCCGAGATTTGCGAAGCAAATGATGCGGAATCTAGTGTTTTGCTTCATTGACAATAACGAATTATTTGAAAATTTTATAGATTGCCTTAGAGTTGTTTATCAAAGGAAAACCCTCTCAATTGCCGAGGGTTTTCCTTTGCACCTTTCCGCTGGCTTTGTGTCGGCAAAAACTCGCACCTCATTTAGTTTTTAGCATAAAAACCGACTTAACTATAGAAAGAAAGGCTATATTATTGAAAATTTAGTGAGGCTCACACATTTAGCCGACAAACAAGGAAATAACAATAAAACACCCCTTGTCG
>CAYQVV010000170.1:0-1751 GCA_964421155.1 uncultured Elusimicrobiaceae bacterium | reverse complement strand
TAATCACTTAAAATAGATTTGACTTCGTCAATAGTTGTGCCAAATTGTATTGCAACCGACAAACAAAATTCGCTAGTAGATTGAGTTGTATCCATTAGTTTTTGAATAAATCCTGTAACTGGATTTACATAAGATTCGCAAGTCCAACTTTGTTGATTATATACTTCTTCTACTCTTGCACCATAATTAGTAATTTTATCTTGTCCAATAAAATTATAAATAGAAGCTATTTTAGATATTGTTTTATCTTCTTCTAATAAGCGTTCTTCTATTCTATGTATTAGAGTTATTCCTGCCCGTATATTTAAAATTGGATCTGTAAAATCTTCTGCTTTATAATCTAACCCTGTAGCCCAAGTATTTACAGATATGTTCATTGGAAATATCGTATCCGATTGATTTATACTTTCTGTTAAATATCCATACCATCCTTGAGAAACTTCTGTAAAAATAATAGCTTTTACTAAATTTGGATCTACTCCTTGAGCTTGAGATTCTTGCTCTATAATAGTTTCATATTTTTTTACTACATCAATCCCGATATTTTCTAATCTGTAAGAAACTGCATAATTTGAATTTATATTTGAGTCATCATCTATATCAAAAATTCCTGGTTTATCCTCTAAAATATTTTTAATTCTCTCTTGTTCATCATATAAAATAGGAATACTCATACATACCTCCATTTTTTTAATTTTAAGCCATTAAAACTATAAAAATAATTATTAAATTTAAAACTTCAAAAATAATAAAAAACCAAATAAAAAAAAGAAAAAATATTGTCTTTTTTAAATAACAAGGTCCTTCCTTAGAAATCCAATTAGCTTTTCTAATATCTTTACCTTCATACTCAACATATATTCTTTTATTTCCATTATAATTTTTATCAATTTCTTTATATCCTTTTTGTTGTTTTATAAAATTTTTTCTGCCTATCTCATAAACATTACTTTTTCTAGCTAATCTTTCAGAATAATTGTTTTGAGTATTATTTTCTAATGCAATTGAAAAAATAAAAACTCCACACAACATTGAAATAAAAAAAATAATTATATATGCCCATATTTTTAATTCTAATTTTAATTTTGCAAACACAATAATAAAAAAATTATTTAGAAATACATTATAAACACAAAACCAAAACACAAACTTATTTAAAACTTTTATATTAATATAATTAATATTATAATTTAAAATTACAGTTAAAATTCCTGCTATCAATGATATAAAAAAATTCAATAATACTGTTTTATTTTTTTTTATCTTCAATAGAGATATTAAACCAAATATAAAAATTACAAATAGAAAAAAATTTAACACAATATCCTCCTATGTTTGATTTATTTATAATTTTCCCATAATGGAAGCTTATATTTACCTCTTATATATACTGAATAGAAAGATACAAAACTGCTACCTAAAAATCCTAAAGCAATATATCCTTTCTTTTTAAAAAACAAAATTTTTAATATATCTCTAAAAAAAATTTCTAAAGAAACATGACCTATTAAAAGTTCTAATAAGCCAAAAACTACAATATCATAAAGCAAACATATTAAAACAATATAAAAAAAATGAAAGAAAAAATTAAATATAAATGAAGAAAAAAGAGGTGGTGGAACATTTATATCAAAATACCACAATATTCTATGAGTAATTGGTGTACTTAATCTTTTTTTTATATTTTTTTCTGATAATTCTTCAATCATTTTATCTATTTTTTCTTTATGATTCACTTCAACAACTCCTAA
>CAYQVV010000169.1:0-1753 GCA_964421155.1 uncultured Elusimicrobiaceae bacterium | reverse complement strand
TTTTTATCATTAATTTTTCCTGTATTTTCTATTGAATTAAATAAATCCGTCAAATATTCACCTAAATAAACTGACATAATTGCTGGAGGAGCCTCATTTGCTCCTAATCTGTGATCATTTCCTGCATCTGCTACACTAGCTCTTAAAACTCCACCAAATTTTTTAACTCCTAATAAAACCGCACTTATAGTTAACAAAAATGTTATATTTTTTAATGGAGATTTAGAAGGATCAAAATAATTCATTCCTGTATTATCACCTATTGACCAATTAAAATGTTTTCCTGATCCATTTACTCCTGCAAATGGTTTTTCATGCAAAACTGCCATCATTCCATGTTTTTCTGCTACTTTTTTCAAAGTTTCCATTATTTGTAAATTATTATCTATTGCCAAATTTGCTTCTTGATATAGAGGAGCAACTTCAAATTGGTTTGGAGCTACTTCATTATGTCTAGTTTTAGAAGGGATTCCTCTTCTATATAATTCTATATCTACATCTTCCATAAATTCTAAAACATTATTTTTTATATTTCCAAAATAATGATCTTCCATTTGTTGCCCTCTAGCAGGCTTATTCCCAAATAAAGTTCTATTACATATCTTTATATCTGGTCTTTTTTCTACTAATTCTTTTGAAAGTAGAAAATATTCTTGTTCAATTCCTGCAAAGACTTTTATTTGTTTTGCATTTCTATTTCCTAACAATTTTTGCAAAGCCATTGCTTTTTCATTTAAAACATTTATAGATCTCAAAAATGGAGTTTTTAAATCTAAAACTTCTCCTGTCCAAGATAAAAACACTGAAGGAATTACTAATGTTTTAGTTCTTCCTGCTTCTAATAAAAAAACTGGAGATGTTGGATCCCATGCTGTATATCCTCTAGCTTCAAAAGTACTTCTCATTCCTCCTGATGGAAAAGAAGAAGCATCTGGTTCTGATTGAATCAATTGTCCAGCAGAAAACCTTTCTATTACAGCATCTTTTTCTCCATAATCTATAAAAGAATCATGCTTTTGAGCTGTTCCACCTCTTTGAGGTTGAAACCAATGAGTAAAATGAGTTGCACCTTTTTCTATAGCCCATTCTTTCATAGCATGAGCAACTTCTCCTGCAATAGATTGATCTAAAGGTTCACAGTTTTCTATTGTTGCCAACAATTTTTTGTATACATTTTTGCTAAGCTTTTGTTCCATTACTTTTTTTGTAAAAACCAATTCTCCATAAAAATCATGTATTGAGTTCATAAATCCCTCCTAATTTTTTATATTTTTGATTATTTTCAAAAATTCCAGCTTTAAAATATATTTATTATCAATATTTGTCAAGCATTTTATATAAAAAATCCGCAAAAAAAGCATTTTTTAGTTTATATTTTCAAAACATTTTATGTTTTTTACAAAAAAACATCTATTTTATTAAAATTATATAAATAACAACAAATACGATCACACAAAAAAAATATATATAATATAAATTAAAAAATTATATTTTTACAACATTTACAATAAAATATGTTTACAAAAATGATTTTTTTAAAAAATGTAAATCAAAATATTTGTTTTTTACATTTTTTTTATAAAAAATAATTGACACATTAAAAATAAATGTATATTATTGGATAAAATTTATTTTCATTTCAATAGGAGGAATAAAAAATGATAAATGCAGGGGATACTAGTTTTATCTTAATCTGCGCAGCATTAGTAATGCTAATGACTCCAGGTTTAGCTCTTTTTTATGGAGGAATGGT
>CAYQVV010000168.1:0-1760 GCA_964421155.1 uncultured Elusimicrobiaceae bacterium | reverse complement strand
CCTATTTTTTCTTTTTCCATTACCTCTGTGATTATAGCAAAATATTAAAAAAGAAACCTATAAAGAAATAGGACTATATAGTAAAAAAATATAAATATGTTATGGATAGAGATATTTTTTTTAAATACAATAATTTATAAAATAAACTATTCCTTATAATAAATATAATATAAATGTATTCCTAAAATATAGCCAAACATTGGAATAGACAAGGAACCCCAAATTAATTTTGGAGAAAACATTGCTATCGCACTAGCAATCAAAAATGGTCTCATTTTTTCATTTTTATAAATACTATAAAAAATAATCCATAAAATTAATAAGAGATTAATAACTCCAACAAAACCTAATTCATAAATTGGCTGAGTTAATCCACCTTCAGTTTTTCCTCCCCATTTTACTTTTATGCCTTTTAAATCAGAAATCCAAACAGGAGCCTCTTCTTTTTTTTCTGAGCCAACACCGAAACCCAAGCCTTTTGTTTCTACCAAACCACCATAGATACTCACAACGGGGTTCATTATTCTATTTGAGACACTATAATCATTTTTAACTAAGGTTATTGGACTTTTAACAGCTTGTTCTAAAACTTTACCCCCTCTTTTTTCACCTAAAGCCTTATCATTAAAAAATAAGGATAAAAATATTAAAATTGTAAATAAAATAGATATTGCCAAAAATTTATCTTTTTTATCTTCTTTTATAAAAACTATTTGCAAAATCTTACTTCCCGCAAACAAAATCAACAACATTGTTCCTATCCCTGAATAAGAAAAGACTATTTGTAATAAAATAGAAAGAAATATAATAAAATATATTATTTTATTATATTTCTTATTTAAATAAAATAATTCATTTATTAAAAGCAGAGAAAGACACACAACCGCATAAAATGATGGCTCAGGAGCAAAAGAAGTCAAACCTCTTACCCCACCTGTTTTAATTATCTTTACAAAAGGAGCTAATATCTGAGCCCCCCAAAAAACTTGCAAAATAGCTCCTACTGCCCAAACACTAATACCTACTATAAAATATTTTGGTTTTATGTATTTAAATGTTTTATATCCAACAAAAGAAAAGACTAAAATAGAAACATATCCAGCAAGAGATTGTATTGCAAAAATTAAATTAAAATCATCTTTAAAAAAAAGATATACAGCAGTCAAAAAAGCATATACTGTTATTAAAAATAATATCTTAATCAGATTTGGAATCTTGAATTTATCTTCGTACAACAAAAAAATAGATAAAATCGAAGCTACTATAAGTGACCAAGGTTGAGTTTCAAAAGGAATATTAAAAATCTTAACGTAAGGAAGTATTCCTAATAAAAATATAATATTTGCTGTAATAATTTTTAACTTCATGAAATAATATTTCTAAAACTTAGTTTTTCTATAAATCCTAAACAAAAAACTAAAAATAATTTTCTTTAATTTTTTTCCCAAAATGATGTTTATAATAATTAAATAAATAAAATATTTTAAATAAGAAAAAATAATTGCCTTGTAATAATTGGGATACTTCCCTTTAAAATGTCTTATCAATTCAATATTATTTTTCAATATGTCTTTCTTGTGCAAGGTACTAATATTCCCACTTCTCATGAAATATGAAATAGTTTTATCACTAAAATTTTCTATTTTACCAAAAAGACCCACCTTCAAAAATAATTCATAATCCTGAGCAAATTTTATTCCGAGGGTTGAAAATTCTCCAATTTTATAAAAAATATTTTTTCTAAGTAAAACAGAAGATTG
>CAYQVV010000167.1:0-1770 GCA_964421155.1 uncultured Elusimicrobiaceae bacterium | reverse complement strand
TATTGAGTGATATTTTGTTGTTTTGATATTGCCAAAATTCTTTTTGAAAAAAAAGTTAAATTTTAGTATAAAATAATATCTGAAAATATTTTAAATAATTTAAATTTTAGGTAAAAAAATGTTAACTTGCTTGAGATTAAGAAACTATATTTTTATTGATGATTTGGAAATAGACTTTAAAGAAAAGTTGACTATTTTAACAGGAGAGACTGGTTCTGGAAAATCTATTATTATTGGGGCAATAAATTTATTATTTGGAGAAAAAATAGATAAACAGATAATAAAAAAAGGAAAAGATTTTTGTGAGATTTCTGCAAGTTTTGAAATAGATTTTGATTTTTTTAGAGAAAAATTAGAATTATTTCATGAAATTTTTAGTTCAAAAGAAGATTTAGACGAAATTATAATTTCTAGAAAAATAACAGATTCAAATAAAAGCAAATTTTATATAAACGGACAATTTGTTAATGCTTCTATTATGAAAGAATTTTTGAGTGGTGTTATAGAAATACATGGACAAAATAGCAACCAAAAAATTTTTTCAGCTCAAACACAACTAAATATATTGGACAGATTTTCAAAAAATGCAAAGATATTGGGTGAAATAGAAAATTTATATAATTTAAAATTAAAAATAGAAAATAGACTTGAAGAAATCATTGAAGAAAAAAAACAATTAAAAGACAAAAAAGAATTTTTAAAATTTCAATTTGATGAACTTTCAAAAATTGATTTTAAAATTGGGGAAGATTTAGAATTAGAAATAGAATATAAAAAGTTAACAAATGTAGATACAATAAAACAAATTTTGTCTGATATTTCTATAAAAGCTGAAGTTATTTCAAAAAATATTTTTGGACTTCAAAAAGATTTTGAAAAATTGAAAAATTACAATGATGAATATTCGGAATTTGAAAATGAAATAAATAATTCTTATGATATGTTTAGTGAGATAGAGAATAGAATTTCTAGCTCTAAAGGTTCTTTGGAATTTAATGATTATAAATTAGATGATATTGCTGATAAGTTGGATAAAATTTCAAAGATAAAGAAAAAATATCAAATGGATTTGCCAGCATTATTGGAGTATCGAGAGAAAATAAAAATAGATTTAAATAAAATAGATTTTGAAACAGATGAAGAGATAGAATTGAATGAAAAATTGCAAGAAGTCTCTAAAAGTCTGGAAGAAAAATGTTTTGAAATACATAATATTAGAGAGAAATTTGCAGTTGAACTAGAAAATTTGATAAATGAAAATTTTCAAGAACTTTATATGCCTAAAGTTGTTATGAAAATAACAGTTGATATTGATAAAAATGAAAAAAATGAAAGATTTGTTTTTTCAAAAACAGGTTTTGATAAAGTTAAGTTTTTAATCAGAACAAATCCCGGACAGGATTTTTCAGAATTAAAAAATACAGTTTCTGGTGGAGAATTGTCAAGAATTATGCTTGCTGTAAAATATGTTTTGTCTAGTTTTGATAATACAGGGACTTTGATTTTTGATGAGATAGATAATGGGATAAGTGGAAAAACTTCTTTTGTTGTAGGAAAAAAACTGAAAAATATAGGGAAAGAACATCAAGTTATTTGCATTACTCATCAGGCGCAAGTTGCGATTTTTGGAGATAATAATAAATTAATAAATAAGAAATCAAATGATGATTTTGTAGAAATAGAGATTTCAGATTTAGACAGAATTGGAAAGATAAAAGAGGTTGCAAGAATGCTTGGGGGAATAAATATAACAGATACTGTTTTGAAAAA
>CAYQVV010000166.1:0-1788 GCA_964421155.1 uncultured Elusimicrobiaceae bacterium | reverse complement strand
AGGGAGTTTATATGAAAGTTGTATTATTAGCAGGTGGGCTTGGAACAAGAATAAGTGAAGAAAGCCATTTAAAGCCTAAGCCTATGATAGAAATAGGAGAAAAACCTATATTATGGCACATTATGAAATTATATTCTTTTTACGGATATAATGATTTTATTATTTGCTGTGGATATAAGGCAGATGTTGTCAAAGAATGGTTTGCAAATTATTATTTACATACTAGTGATATAACATTTGATTTTACAGCAGAAAATAAAATGACAGTTCATAGTAATTTTTCAGAGCCTTGGAAAGTAACATTAGTTGATACAGGATTAAATACTCTGACAGGTGGTAGGGTAAAAAGAATTCAAAAATATATTGGAAATGAATCTTTTATGTTGACATATGGAGATGGAGTTAGTGATGTTGATATTTCAAAGTTAGTTGATTTTCATAAGAAACATGGAAAGGTTGCAACTTTGACTTCTGTAAATATTGGGCAAAGATTTGGAGTTTTAGAAGTAGCAGAAGATAATAAAATACATTCATTTAGAGAAAAAAGTCATGATGATGGAAGTGTTATAAATGCTGGTTTTATGATTTTTGAACCAAAAATTTTTGATTATATTGCTGGTGATAATACGGTTTTAGAAAAAGAGCCATTAGAAACGGTTGCAAATATGGGAGAGCTTATGGCTTATAAGCATAATGGATTTTGGCAGTGCATGGATACGCAACGAGACAAAAGAGAATTGGAGGATTTATGGGCAACTCAAAAAGCTCCTTGGAAAAAATGGACAGAATAATGAGTTTAGAATTTTTTAAAGGTAAAAAAGTTTTTTTAACTGGACATACAGGATTTAAAGGTAGCTGGCTTGCTAAAGTGTTGATAAATTTTGGTGCAGAAGTTTTAGGATATTCTTTAGAACCTCAAACAAATCCAAGTTTATTTAAAATTTTGAATCTAGAAAGTAATATGAAATCTATTATTGGAGATGTTAGAGATTTGGAAAATTTGAAAAAAGTTTTTTTTGATTTTAAACCTGAAATTGTTATTCATCTAGCAGCACAGCCATTAGTTTTGGACAGTTATAAAAATCCAGTTTGGACATATGAAACGAATGTTATGGGAACTGTCAATATTTTGGAATGTGTCAGACTTAGCAATTTTGTCAGATCTTTTTTGAATGTAACAACTGATAAAGTATACAAAAATAATGAATGGGAATACGGCTATAGAGAGAATGAGCCATTAGATGGATTTGATCCATATTCTAACAGTAAATCTTGTTCAGAATTAGTTACTCATAGTTATAAAAATTCATTTTTTTCAGATAATAAAGTAGCGATTTCTACAGCAAGAGCTGGAAATGTCATAGGTGGAGGAGATTTTTCAGACAATAGAATAGTGCCAGATTGTGTCCGAGCTGCAGCAAAAAAAGAAAATATAATAGTAAGAAATCCTTTTTCTACAAGACCATATCAACATGTTTTAGAGCCTTTATTTGCGTATCTTTTAATAATTCAAAAACAATATGAAAATATTGAAAAATATTCAGGATATTATAATGTTGGACCAGACGACTGCGACTGTGTGGCGACTGGAGATTTGGTAGATATTTTTTGTAAAAAATGGGGAGATAATTTAGCTTGGGAAAATAAAGCTGTTGATACTCCGCATGAAGCAAATTTTTTAAAATTAGATTGTTCAAAAATAAAATCAGTTTTTGGGTGGAAAGCGACTTGGGGAATAGAAAAAGCTATTGAAAAAACAGTAGAATGGACAAAAATTTATTTAGAAAA
>CAYQVV010000165.1:0-1792 GCA_964421155.1 uncultured Elusimicrobiaceae bacterium | reverse complement strand
TCAAACAATTATGTAGAAATATCAAAAATATTAAAAAAAGAACAAGGAATAGAAATAACACCAGAAGAATTAGAAATAGGAGTAAATAAATATATTTTAGGAAATGCAAATGTTATTAATTTGCCGGCTGCTATGACTAAACAAATTGATGAAATAAAAAATGAATTGTTTAAACAATCCTTAAAAAATAACCCTCCTTCATCATCAGGAAATGGAGGAAGTGGTAGAGGTTTGTTTAATGTTTTATTTACTCAAATTTTAAAACCAGCATCTTTTCTTATGAGTTTTGGAACACATTCTTTACAAATGTTTCAAAGTTTAAAAGATTTTCAATTTTTGTCAAAAAGTAGTTTTTTTGGAATACAAAAAGATATAATAGAAAACTTAAAGAATCAGTTGCCTTTGGTTGATGGATGGGGTGATAAAATTAAATTAAAAATAGTAAATTCAGAAATTTCTACTGGATTGGTTTTTGTAGATGGAGTTTGGTATTTAACAAAAAAAGATTTGGAAATAATAAAAGCTATGCAATATATAACTAATGGAGAATATTTGAAATATTTGATACAGCATGAAGTTGGAGAAAATAGAATAACTAATTCAATAAAAAATAGTTTAGATAGATTTGATTTTCTTTTAAATAAGCAAAAAATTTCTGATTTAACAACGGATGAAATTGCAGAATTAACTAGTTTAGAAAATTTGCCAGAATTATCAAGGATTTTAAAAACTAGAAAAGATTATGCTAGATTTTTAGAACTTAAAGATAAAACTAATTTATCACAATCAGAAAAAGACGAATTAGAAAATTTAAAAAAGAAATTTAGTAATAATAAAGGAGAATTTATAACTTTAGAGGAAGCAGTGAACATTGATATTTTAGATTTAGCACATAATGCTATTATAAAAGAAATGGGAATAGATTTACAAAATAAATATGAACACCTTTATAACTATGTTAAAAATATTTTAGATATGAAAGATAATAAACGATTTTTAGATTTTTCTATTGCTGAAGATTTTATGAATTATTTAAAGACAACAGATTTTTCTTCATTATTTATTGAAAGTGAAAATATGTATTCACAAGCTGAAGTTCAAACTCAAAATAATTTAGATATAATCGCTAGAACAGAAGAATTTTTAAAATATTCTTTAGAGGATAGTGTGTTAGATATTCAAGAAGATAATAGAGAGATCATTATAGATGTTTCAAATACTGATAATAGAGAAATATTAGATATAGTTATGCAAAAAATTTTAGGAAATGGATTAAATACTGGAGTTGCTTTTGCAGGAAAAACTATAGCTATAAGAGGAGATATAGCAGGATTAATGAGTGATAATTTAGATTCAAATGAAAGATCTTTGAAAAGTTTGCAGAATTTATTTAAAATAGTCGTTGGAAATGGTGGAAAAATTTCATATATCCCAAGTTATACTGTTATGAAAAAGGTTGTAAATAGAGAATTGTCAGGTAAGGTTTTAGAAGATTTGGTTAAGAAAAATATTATTAGTTTTGCTAGTTATTTTCCTAGCACAAATGCTATAGTTATGTCTCCAGGAACAATTGTGGATACTAAAATTGTAGAATTTGCAAAGGCTTTTTATGGTGAAAAATATTCAGAGTCAAATTCTGCTAGACTTATAACTAATTTATTGAATTTAGAATTAAGATTAAGGTTAGGATTTTATGATGGTATTTCTGATATGTTAATATCAAATTTAAAAAGATTATCTGGAAATGATTTTTCTCATGGGATTTTAAATATTATAGCAACTCAAAAATATA
>CAYQVV010000164.1:0-1825 GCA_964421155.1 uncultured Elusimicrobiaceae bacterium | reverse complement strand
CTAAATATCTAAATTTTGTTCCGAGCATTGCTGGTTCAAATATTGTTTTTAATTTCTCTTGACATATAAGCATGATAAGAGTAGACAAACTTATAAGAATAAGCATCCATTCTTTTGGAGGTTGACATAATAAAACAAATGCAATAAAAGGAGTCATAATTGTTAACCAAATAAGAGCATATCCCATAATTTTTCTACTAGCCAAATCTATGTCCATAAAATTATATTTAACTGTAGCATAAGTAATAGATAAAACATATAAAACAACCAAAATATTTCCATATGGAGGCATTTGTATGTTATACCAAAGGAAATAATTAGTGCTTCCTCCTATAAAACCAAAAGCTATCCCTAAAAAAATATATTTAATTTGATTTTTTATAATAACATTTTTTTTTGAATAATTATTAAAAATTAAAATATATGAATATATAAGTATTGATCCAAACATAAATAAAAAAGGATGAAAAAACAAACCTGAAACAGGCCAAAATAAAAAAAACAATCTAGGTTCAACTTTATTAATAAAAAAAGGAGTAAAATCTAAAAAAACAAAAATAAAAGATAAAAAATAAAAACATTTCACTATTTTTGGTTTTTGTAAATCGAGAAATTTTACTAAAAAATGAAAAAATGTTGAAGGAATAAAAATAGCTCCTGCCATTAAAAATCTACACCAAAATAATGCTGTAGCTTCGGTTTTTGATATTTGCCAAAAAAAATATCCTAAACTCCAAAAAGCTACACTTAAAATAAACAATTGTAATGTTTTTACTTTTATTGGTTCTGATTTATGTTTAAATAAATAAATATAACAAAAAAAACTAACTACCGCATTTAACAAAGCAGTTATTGAATAATAGGTTATCATAAAAACCTCTTATTGTTTCTTTAAAATTAAAAAATTAAAAAAACCTGTTTTTTCTTTTTTTAAAATTTTTTCATAATTTAATTTATCACTCAAATTTAACACCTTTTGTTCGTCTCTATATATTAAATACCAATCTACCCCCAACTCCATCCAGCCTTTTAAAGGTGCTTCATTTATATAATTCCCTATTATTAATACTCCATTCTTGGATAATTTTTGAGATAATACTTTTAATAAAATCTTACAAGTTGAATCGGTTAAATACTCAAACAATCCTAAACTATAAATAATATCCTGTCCATCTTCTATTTTATCTAAAGCTTTTTTGTCTTTTATAATATTAAATATTGATTCTTTAACGAATTTAATTTTTGATTTTCTATTATATTTATTTTCTAGTAAATTTATTTTATTTTTAGAATGAGCTATTGCTTCTTCTAAAAAATCTAATAATGTAATATCTAAATAATTTATATTTTTTTCATAAGAAATCAATTTTTGTATTTCTATTGCAGAGCCACTGGCTACACTTGTTATTTTTACTTTTTCAGATGTCTTTTCATTTATTCTTTCTGAAATTGAATTAGAAATTATTTCACAAATAAAATCCACCCTCGTTCTTATTACTTCTGAAGTTTGTTTTGAACATATATATTTATGCAACATTTTTCCAAAAAGGCTATCTCCTACATAATCATTTTTATACAACATATTTATCATTTCATAATCGCCTGCTATCCCTAATGGTTTTAAATAAATTCTATTTAATATAGGTGCAAGCATAAATAAAGGATGCATAATATTTTGAAAATAAATTTTATAAATATCTAAATTTTTTTTATTTATTTTTTTTAAAATATTATCTATTTCTGTAACATATAACTCTAAAACTGGAAAAATTTCTTTATTTATTTTCTCAAACATTTCTTCTATTAATAAATTCTTTGTGTTTTT
>CAYQVV010000163.1:0-1830 GCA_964421155.1 uncultured Elusimicrobiaceae bacterium | reverse complement strand
ATAAAATTAAAAATAATAAAATAGATAAATATAATATTTGAATGGGAGAAAAAATGTTAAAAAAAATCATTTTTTATATTTTTTTGATTTTAATAATTACAAATAATGTTTTTGCAGAGGGATTGAATTTTGATTTATGGGGTGGTTATACAACTTTGAAAATGAAAAACTTTAATAATTCAATGCAAAATAGACAAAAAAAAGATTATTTAGATATAGAAAATAACTATGAAACAGGATTTATTGAATATAAAGAATTCAAAAATGTTCAGATATTAGGAGTAGATGGTATGTTTGGTTTAACAGATGACTTTTTTATTGGTGGAAGATTGTTTTTTTTGAACGGGAAAAGTTGTTATAATTTTTATGGAGAAAGTTATATTCAATCTAGAGATGAAACAGGATTTATAGATAATAATTCTATTCTTTTTAAAGAAATTAAAAAATATGACTATTTTGTAAATATTTATGGAATTATGACTGGTTTAGAATATAAAAAAAATATTAATGAAAAAATTAATTTTTTTGGAAAATTGTTTTTTGGATATGGATTTATAGACTTTGATTTAAAAAGAAATTTAGAATTTATTGTAGCTGGAGACAGTTTTCTTTCTGGAAATTATATAATAGAATATTCCAAAAAATACAAAAAAGGATGTTTTATTGGAGATTTATCAATTGGCTCAGAATATAATTTTACAGAAAATTTTGGGGTAGGATTTGATGTAGGGTATAGATTATCTTCAAAGGTAAGAGTTGCTCAATATTATGATATTTTTGATGAGAAAGAAGATTTAGAATTAGATTTTAGCGGATTTAATACTAATTTGAGTTTTAAATATAAAATTTAAATATTTTAGTTTTTTTTGAAAAATATTTTTATTGAAGATGGAAAAATACAAGTGAAAAATTTAAATAAAAAAATATTGATCTTTATTTTGAGTTTGTTTTTTAACATATCTTTATTTGCTGGAGATATTTATAAATTTTATGAAAATAAAGATTTTCAAGAAGTGAATAATTTAATTGAAAAAGTTAATTTGCAACTAAAAATTTCAAAATTTGATTACCAAAATTTTCAATATGTTATTGGGTTATTATCAGAAATTTTTAAAAAATATCCAAAAGAAAAATATGAAATATTAGAAAAAAATGTATCAAAATTTACCAAGGGTTTATTTTTAGTTTCTCTATATAGAGCTGGATTAGAAAAAGATGCAGACGATTTTAATAAAAAAGAGTTACTAAATGAAATATCAATCTATAAAAAAGAAATTATTTTAATAGAAGAGGTGATTCCAAAATATAATCCTTCAGAAAATGATTTATTATTAGGAGCATTTTCAGCTACTGGAAATAATTTATATATAAAAAATATTTTAAATAATTTTTTGAATAGTGAAATGGAAAGACAAAGAGATGTTGTAAGAGTAGCATTGGTTAAGAAAAAATTTGGGAATAAATTGTCTCAGAAATCTAGCAATAAAAATATGATAAATGCGATTTTAAAAAAATATAAAGAAAAAGATTTTTTTGAATTTATGACAAGTTCTAGTGGTTTATGGGCTTTAATGTCTTTATCTTCAAAAGATAATAATTTATCTGAAAAGTTAGAAAATATTTTAAATGAAGATAAGAAATTATCTTTAATAATAAAAGATGAAATTAACAATTTTCAAAATTATTTAATATTCATAATACTTTCAGATTCAATAAAAAATAATAATAAAATTACAAATAAAGATTTAGAATTGAAAGTCGAAAAATTTATATATGAATATGAAAATTTGAAAAAAGTAGAAATTTTTGAAATTGATAAATAATAATATA
>CAYQVV010000162.1:0-1836 GCA_964421155.1 uncultured Elusimicrobiaceae bacterium | reverse complement strand
AAAAAAAGGTTCTATACCAGACACCACTCTGGAATAGAACCTCTTTTTTTGGTATAATTTGAGTATGAAAACAAATAATTGTAATTACTCAAACAATACTTCATTCGACAATGAATATTGTACACCAATTCAATTAAAATTACCACTAGATTTAGAAACTTTAATAAGTTTTGATGATCCAATCGTAACATTTGATGAAATAATGAAAGGTTGTAGCTTAGAAAAATACATAATATCCAAAAGAAAAGATCCTAGAGGTGCTATTGGATATAATCTCATCACATTGTTAAAAGTAGTTTTATTTGGATTTATGATAAATGGATATATATCATTACGTAAGCTTGAAAGAAGCTGCATTAATGATATCAGATTTAGATGGCTTTTAAGAAATGAAGACAAATTTCCTAGTCATATGACATTCTCAAATTTCATAAATGATTATCTAACTGATAGTATAGAAAATATATTTAAAGAAGTTAATCATTATATTTTTGAAAAAGATAAAGTAGATTTAGAACATGTTTATATTGATGGAACCAAGTTGGAGGCCAATGCTAATAAGTATTCTTGGGTTTGGAAAAATGCTTGCTTAACTAGTAGAATAAAACTTAATGCTAAGATAACTATACTATTAGATGAAATAAATGATTCATTATTATGTTATGAATTAAAAAGATATAGTTCAAAAGAAGAATATGATATAGCTTATCTAGAATCAATTGTTGAGGATTTTAGAACTAGATTCACAATAGATGAATCTACATTTACAAATGGAAAAGGCCATCGAAAAACCCAAAATCAAAGATTCTATGAAAAATTAACTGAGTATTTATCCAAATTAAAGGAATATGCATATAAGATTGATACCTGCGGTGAGAAACGTAATAGTTTTTCTAAAACAGATAAAGATGCTACTTTTATGAGAATCAAAACCGATTATATGGGTAATGATCAACTTCTACCTGCATATAATTTACAGTTTGGAATATGTGATGAGTATATAGCTGTAGCTGATGTTAATCAATATGCTTCAGATATGGATTGTTTTATTCCTCTAATGCTTAAGTATAAAGAACAGTATGAATGTTTTCCAAAATATCCAGTAGCTGATGCAGGATATGGTTCTATGAACAATTATATTTTTTGTGAAGCGAATGGTATGGAAAAATATATGAAGTTCCCAATGTATAAAAAAGAAACTACAGATGATAAATTCCATAATGATAAATTTAGACCAATAAATTTTAAAAGAAATGAAAATAATGAATTAGTATGTCCTAATGGTAAAACATTTAAATTCCTATATAGAAAGCCTGTTAAAGGAAATAAGTATGGTAGAGAACAGGAAGTCTTTGAATGCGAGGATTGTTCAAACTGTCCGTTTAAATCAAACTGTCATTCAAAAGATGGAAATAGACAAATAAACATAAATCAAGAACTGGATAATATGCATCAAGAGGTTATCAACAATCTTGAATCTATTCATGGAGCTTATCTAAGAATGAATCGTTCTATTCAATCTGAAGGAACCTTTGGCATTATAAAACAAGATAGAAATTATAAGAGAATAGTAAGAAAAGGATTAAAATCTGTAAATACAGAAATATTTATGCTTTCTATTGGCTATAATCTTATGAAATATCATAATAAAAAATATAGAACAGCTCTCTGCTGCTAAAAATTTTATAACTAAAAAAATTGATTTCGCAGGAAATCCTTTTAAGTATACCCTAAAAACATATTTTCAGAAGAGTTATCCACATTTTTTAAATATTAAGAAAAAAAGAACCGTAAAGTCCTAAATCTCTATCGCTAGAAATTTATTTCTTTACAGCT
>CAYQVV010000161.1:0-1845 GCA_964421155.1 uncultured Elusimicrobiaceae bacterium | reverse complement strand
TCTTTATCTGTATTACTACTATTGACTCCAAAGCCTCCGCCTCCATTTTTGCTTTTTACAATAAATAAAAAATCCCGACTTTCATCGGGATTGATAGATATTTTATTTTCTGCTGTGTTCATTACAATTTTTTCTCTCTTATTTTAGTTTTTTGCTGTTTTAATCTACTTTTTTTACATTGCAAAAAAAAGTAGCAAAAAAAGCTAGGCTTCTCACAAAAAGTCCTATAGGGGGAATTTTTTGTAAATCTAAAAATTTTCTAGTCCTTAACGAAAATTTTTTTTACGATTTCCTGCTAAATTCCCCAACTTGATCTTTTAATGAAGCCTATTTAAATATTTCTTATTTATTTTTAAATTTTTGATCATTTTTTTTATCATAATTAAAATAATATCAAATAAAAATAAAACAAAAAAAATTCCCATTAACGATAAAATATCGTTTTTTAATAAATTTGATATAAAATCATCAATTGTTAAAAATATAACTCCTACTATATTAACTATTATTATTAGTATAGTTCCTATTCCTCTATCATCATATTGCAAACTAAAAACTTTCCATAACATATTAGACATCAACCCTAAAATAATAAAAAAAATACCATAACTTAGAAATGGAAACTTTTTTATAAATTTAATTAACATTTTATTTTTCTCCTTCAAAATATTTAGCTGGAACTGGTTTATCATACCCCGGCAAATTTATTACTTTATTTAAATTAGGAATGTCTTGACCACTTGCATTTAATAGTCCTGATACATATGAGTTTGAATTATAACTTTTATTCCAATATTGTTTTCCCTCTTCTTGTGGAAATAATGAATATTCTAAGTCATCTTTATAATTTTTATCTGTTTCAAATAAGTGATTTATTACTTTATTTTCATCAACTCCTTTTAAGTCTAATGGCAGACTTTCCAAAACTTTTATATCTAAATTTTTATCTTTTTCTCTATTTATATCACTTTCCAATTTCCCACCAAATCCTTTTGTTGGTCCTGCTCCAATAGTAGAATAAAGATTCCCATCTTTATCTTCAATAAATCTAAAATCTTCTTTATATGTTTCTTGATCGTCTGGTTCTATTTTTATTGATGTATGATAATTACCAAAAGCTACTTCGTGAACCTGAACAGTTACTCTATCACTACTATTTTGAACTTCTCCAGCACTATTATTATTATTTATCAAAACTGAACTATTTTGATTTTGACTATACCAACTATTGCTCGTTGCTGTCCCTGTTGTATTTGTCCCAGTTAGATTAAACATATTTGACAAGCCCCACATCGTATTTGCATAACTGCCTGTATTTTCCGCTAAACTTTCATTGCTTGAATAATTATGCGCATTTTCATGGCCATATGTTGTTATAAATTGTTCCGTATCTGTTGCAGTGCCTGTTCCTGCATTTAGATAGATTTCTTTTTTATCATTATCATGAAACCCTGCTTTACCGTCTGTATCATCATAATATATTTTTGCTTTGTCATTTGTTGCTTTCTCTATATCCTCTATGCTCTGCCCCTCGCTCAAGTTATTTATTATTTTTTTATCCATATTATTTATATCTACCATTGTCGTTTGATTTGCTTTCCATTGATCTATTGCATCTTCTATTCCTACATTTTCATCAGTTGCTACATCATAGATTGTTTTTGCTGTTTTAATCTACTTTTTTTACATTGCCAAAAAAAGTAGCAAAAAAATCTAGGCTTCTCCCAAAAAGTCCTATAGGGGGAATTAATAAAAAAAATTAAAATTTCAATACAACATTTAATAAAAAACAACTACCTTGAAATTTCTTTACATTTTTTTCATTAATTCCCCAGCTTGGTCTTT
>CAYQVV010000160.1:0-1885 GCA_964421155.1 uncultured Elusimicrobiaceae bacterium | reverse complement strand
TTGTTTTTATGTTATTTTTAACAGCTTTTTTGTCTGCAGAAGAACAGAGTTTAGGTAAAATAAATTATGTTTATTTGTTAAAGACTAGTTTTGTAATGATGGCATTATTATCATTATCTATTATTTCTTTTGCTTTTGTTTTAGAGAGGGTATTTTATTTTAGAAAAATAAAATGTAATATTCCAAAAACTATAAAAAAGGTAGAGATTTTAATTAAAGAACAAAATTGGAATTCAATTTTAGATTTATGTAAATTAAATAAAAATCCTTTAACAAATACGATAGAGCTTATAATAAATAACAAAGAAAAGTCTAGATATGATTTAGAAGAAATATATGAAATATTGAGATCTAGGGAAAGGGCAGCTATGGAAAAATTTATGGTTATTTTAGGAGCAGGTGCTGCTGTAGCACCTCTTTTAGGTTTATTGGGTACAGTTACAGGTATAATGTCAGCTTTTGCAAATTTAGCAGCTTCAGGTTCAGGAGGACCATCTGTGATTGCATCTGGTGTTGCAGAAGCTCTTGTTACTACAGCTTTTGGTTTGATTATAGGTATTCCAGTATTAATAGCATTTAATATTTTTGCTGATAAAATTAAAGTTTATTTAAATGAAATGGATATAAGTTTTAGAATGATATTATTTTTATTAGATAAAAAAAATTAATATAGGGAAATATTTTTTATGAAAAATAGAAGATTTGATATCGAGGAGGAAAATCCATTTCAGGATAATATAGATCTTACTCCTATGGTAAATGTTGCTTTAATTTTAGTTATAGTTTTTATGTGTGTTACTCCTCTTGCTGTTATGACTGGAATAAAGGCTGTAAGTTCTAAGAGTTCAGGAGTTTCTTTAGGAAAATCTTCAAAAGAAGATATTGTTAAAATAAGATTATTTATTAATGGAAATATAGAAATTAATGGTGTAGATATAGATAAAAGAAAAGTGGTTCCATATTTAAAAGATGCAATATTATATAGTCCAGTAAAAGAAGTAATGATAACTGCAGATTCAGAAAATTTAGTGAAAGAAGTAGTATATCTTATGGATATATCAAAACAAAATGGTGCAACAAAAGTTAGTATTTCAGAATAATTTATATGAGGATTGAAATGAATAATAATGTAAAAATAAATATGACACCTTTAATAGATGTATGTATGTCTTTACTGATGGTTTTTATGGCTGGCGGAGCGATTTTATTAGAGCCTTCTTTGAAAATAGCTGTTCCAGAAGCAGTAACAAATGAGGAAAAAGAAGAAACTGATAAAATAATTTTATATCTTTCAAAAGAGGGAGAATTTGCTTTAGATGATTTAACATTGCAATATAATGATATAGAGACAGCATTAAAGAATAAATTACCAAAAATTTCATCAGGATTAGTAGTTATAAAAGCAGATAAAGATGCGAAAAATATAAATTTGTTGAAGTTAATGTCTATAGCTAAAAAGGCAGGAGCATCTAAAATTACAATAGCAACAGAGTTGCCAAAATAGGGTTTTTTATGGATAGATATTTTTATAATATTTATAGATCTACTAATAAATTATTTTTTATTTTATTTATTTCTTTTTTTTTACATATATTTGCAATTGCATATTTATTTTTTGATTTTAAAAAAGAATTAAATAATTTTAATGAAATAAGTATAGACGAGGTGGAATTCTTAGAAAAAAATAAAGCTGTGATAAAACAAGTAAAAAAAGAGTCTAAGAAAGAAATTGATAAAAAAGATAAAATCAACATAGAAGATAAAAAGGTAGAAAAAGAAAAGATTGAACAAAAAGAAGAAATAAAGCCTGAATTAATAGATAAAAAAGAAGAAATAAAGTCAGATAAATTAGAATTGCCTAAAGTAGAATTAGAAAAACCGAGAA
>CAYQVV010000159.1:0-1887 GCA_964421155.1 uncultured Elusimicrobiaceae bacterium | reverse complement strand
AAAGGAAAACCCTCGGCAACTGAGAGGGTTTTCCTTTGATAAATAAGTCTAAGGCAATCTATAAAAATATTTCCAATATTTCGTTATTGTCAATGACATTAATTTTTTTAACTTATTTTTTACAAATAATCATTTTTTGTTTTTGTTTTTTATTTAAATCTTTTTCAACAAAAATTTTATTTCCATCTAAATCTCGCCCTGTCCAATACATCATTGTTGCAAGTGTCGATGGTGTCGGTGTAAAAATTTGGACTTGTTCAGGCGAAAATTTTATATTCCTACCAATAAAATTTTGAAGATTCATCATTTCTTTTTCTGTGCATCCAGGATATGAAGCTATAAAATAATATGTCAAAAACTCTTTTTTGTTAATTGATTTTGTTGCTTTTCCAAACATATCAATAAATTTTTCTAAATATTTTTTAGACGGTTTCCCCATAAGCTTTAAAATTTTTTCATCGCAATGCTCTGGTGCAATTTTCATTTGACCACTTATATTATCTACCAAAATTTTTTCCAAGTATTTTTGCCCGTTTTTTTTGTCATTGCAAATCATATCAAATCTTATTCCAGATGATAAAAAAACTTTTTTGACATTTTTTATTTTTGCGGATTCTTGCAACAATTCTATTTGTTCATTATGCCCAAAAACTAAATTTTCACAAGTTTCTGGAAAAAGACATCTTTTTATTTTACATTTTCCAGCATTGCCGTTTATTTTACATTTTGATTCAAACATATTAGCAGTCGGACCACCCAAATCATTTATATAACCCTTAAAATCTTTTCTGTTAGCAAGATTTTGAGCTTCTTTCAAGATAGATTTTTTACTTCTAGATACAACTTGTTTTCCTTGATGAATAGCAATTGAACAAAAATTACATTCTCCAAAACAACCTCTGTGAGTCGTAATAGAAAATTTTATAGTTTCTTGAGCTTTTACGATTCCAATTTTTGCATAAAAAGGATGCACTTCTCTAGTATAATCCAAATCATAAACTTCATCTAATTCTTGTTGTGTTAATGGTGATTGTTTTGGATTATGCACTAAATATCTATTATCGTGTTTTTGAATAAGTCTTTTTTCATCTAAATCAACACAATTTTTATAAAAATCCATAAATGCTTTTTCAAAAACATTTTTATCTTTTTTACAATCTTCAAAAGACGGAATTTCTATAAAATCATTTTCTTTTGGATTTTCTTTTGGATTTTCTTTAGAAATATAACAAATTCCATTTATGTCTGAAAAATCTTTTCCATTTTTCAAAGAATTAGCCAACCCTAACATTGATTTTTCGCCCATTCCATAAACCAAAATATCTGCCTTTGAATCAAAAAGAATAGATCGCCTTAAATCATTATCTTTGAAATCATAATGAACTATTCGTCTAAGACTCGCCTCTACACCTCCTAAAACAATAGGCTTTGTATTTTTAAAAAATTTTCTGATTAAATTTGAATAAACCATACAAGCTCTGTCTGGTCTTCTGTCATTTATTCCGCCGGGAGTCAAATCATCATTATTTCTAAATTTTTTTGTAGAAGTCCAGTTTGCAACTAAAGAATCCATTGCACCAGCACTAACTCCCCAATATAATTCCGGCTCACCAAGTCTAGCAATATCATTACTATTTATATCCGGCTGTGCGATTATTCCAACTCTGAAACCTTTTGAAAATAGATAATTTCCAATAACTGCAACTCCGATAAATGGGCTGTCAATGTATGTGTCTCCAGATATTAAAATAATATCTAGCTTTTCCCATCCGAATTTCTTTAGCTCATCTTTTGTTGTTGGGAGGAACATATTTTTTGAATCTCCTAAAAATAAATTTATATAAAATTTTTTGTTTATTTCCTTGTTTGTCGGCTAAATGTGTGAGC
>CAYQVV010000158.1:0-1892 GCA_964421155.1 uncultured Elusimicrobiaceae bacterium | reverse complement strand
TTCTCGGTTTTTCTAATTCTACTTTAGGCAATTCTAATTTATCTGACTTTATTTCATCTTTTTTATCTATCAAAGGCGCTATATTTTCTTTAATTTCTTCTTGTTTTGAAGTAGAATCTATTTCTCTTTTTGGAACATCTTTTTGTTCATCTTTTTTTGATTCTTTTTTATCTTCTTTTTTTATCTTCTTTATTACTGATTTATTTTTATTCTTTTCAAGGAATTCTACTTCATCTATTGTAACTTCATTATAGTCAACAGTATTTCTTTTTGAATCCATATATATATATATAATAAAAAATATATGTATCAAAATAGATAAAATAATCATCAAAAATATTTTATTAGTATTCTGTATAATATTATAAAAATATCTCTGCATAAAAAAATATCCTTTATTTTTTCGGTAATTCTGTAGCAATTGTAATCTTACTAGCTCCACTATTTTTAGCTATAGACATAATCTTTAATAAATTGTAATGTTTAGCATCTTTATCTGCTTTTATAACTACAGCTCCTGATGAAATTTTATTTAATTTATTTTTTAAAGCTGTTTCTATTTGATTATAATCTAGTTCTAAATCATCTATTGCAAATTTTCCATCTTGGGAAATATATAAAATAATTTTATCTGTTTCATCTTTTTCTTCGTTTGTTATAGCTTCTGGAACAGATATTTTCAAAGATGGTTCTAAAAGCAATGTCCCTCCAGCCATAAAAACAATTAATAATGATATACAAACATCAACCAAAGGTGTAATATTAATCTTTACATTATTAGCCATTTTCCCTTCTTTATTTCTTATTCAGAAATAGTTACTTTTGTAGCTCCATTTTGTTTTGATATATCCATTAAAAAAACTACTTCTTTTACTAAATTATCAGAATCTGCAACTATCATCACTTCTTTTTCTGGACTATATAAAATAGCATCTTTTAAATATGGAACTATATCTTTTCTATTTACAGAAAACCCATTTATTTGTATATCTCCATTTTTAAATAATTTTATTGTTACTATATCTTCTTTTGAAGATTTACCAAAAGCAACTCCTGAACTTTTAGAATTCAAAGCTTTTATTCCAGTCATAACAGATAGAGGTACGACACACATAAAAATTATAACTAAAATTAAAGAGACGTTTACCATTGGAGTCAAATCTATAGTATCTTGGAATACATCATTTTCTTCATTATCAAATCTTTTCATTTAAAAACTCTTTCTTAATTATTTTTTTTCAATAAAAACAACAACATTCTAAAACTCATATCCATTTCATTTAAATAAACTTTTGTCTTATCTACAAAAATATTAAATACTATTAAAACTGGAATTCCTATAATAAGCCCAAAAGCAGTTGTAACAAGAGCTTCTGCAACTCCAGCAGCAATAACAGATGGTCCACCAGATCCTGAAGCTGCTAAACTAGCAAAAGCAGACATAATACCAGTGACAGTACCTAATAACCCTAAAAGAGGAGAAACAGATGCGCCAGCTCCCAATATAACCATAAATTTCTCCATACCTGCTCGCTCCCTAGATCTTAAAACTTCATACAATTCCTCTAAATCACTTTTAGATTTATCTCTATTTTCTACAATTAATTTAATTGTATTATTCAATGGATTTTGCTTTCTATTACAAATATCCAAAACAGAATCAAAGTTATTTTCTTTTATAAAAGATTCTGATTTATTCATTACATCTCTAAAATTACATTTTATTTTTCTAAAATAAAAAAATCTTTCTAAAACAAAAGCCAGAGAAACTATAGATAATAGCAATAAACCCATCATTACAAAGCTAGTTCTTAATAAATAAACATAATCTATTTTCCCTAAACTCTGTTCTTCTGCAGACAAAAAAGCTGTTAAAAATAACATAAAAACAA
>CAYQVV010000157.1:0-1987 GCA_964421155.1 uncultured Elusimicrobiaceae bacterium | reverse complement strand
TAATTCATGATTTAAATCCAAAAGAATTTACAGATATATATGCTCAAACTTTGGCATATGGAATGTTTGCCGCAAGGCTTAATGATCCTTCTTTAGAAACTTTTTCTAGACAAGAAGCAGCAGAGCTTATTCCAAAAACAAATCCATTTTTGCGAAAACTTTTTCAATATGTGGCAGGTTATGATATAGACGAAAGAATAAAAAATACAGTCAACAATTTAGCCGAAGTTTTTAGAGCGACAAATGTAGAAGAGTTAATGAAAAATTTTGGAAAATCAACTCAAACCAATGATCCAATTATTCATTTTTATGAAACATTTTTATCAGAATACGACCCAAAATTAAGAAAATCGAGAGGAGTTTGGTATACTCCTGAGCCAGTGGTAAATTTTATAGTTAAAGCTGTTGACGATATTTTAAAAACAGATTTTAATTTGTCACAGGGATTGGCAGATACAACAAAAACAAAAATTCAAGTTGATACTTCAGAATTTGATAAAAAACAAAAAACTACAAAAAAAATAGAAAAAGAAGTTCATAAAGTCCAGATATTAGATCCAGCAACAGGAACTGGAACATTTTTAGCAGAGGTTGTAAAATTTATATACAACAAAAAATTTTCTTCTATGCAAGGAGCATGGAGCAGTTATGTTGAGGAGCATTTAATTCCTAGACTAAACGGATTTGAACTTTTGATGGCTAGTTATGCAATGGCACATTTAAAATTAGAAATGCTTTTGAAAGAAACGGGCTATGAGCCTAAAAAAGAACAGAGATTTAATGTGTATTTGACGAATTCATTAGAAGAACATCATCCAGATACAGGAACATTATTTGCAACTTGGCTAAGTAACGAAGCAAATGAGGCAAACCATATAAAACGAGATACTCCTGTGATGGTTATTATTGGAAATCCGCCGTATAGTGTAAGTAGCTCTAATAAATCAGAATGGATTGAAAAATTGATGATAGATTATAAAAAAAATTTAAATGAAAAAAATATCCAACCTTTATCAGATGATTATTTGAAATTTATTAGATTTGGTCAGTATTTTATTGAAAAAAATGGCGAAGGAATTCTAGCTTTTATATCTAACAACAGTTTTGTTGATGGGATTATTCATAGGCAATTTAGAAAACATTTATTAGAAAATTTTGATAAAATTTATATTTTGAATTTACATGGAAATAGCAGAAAAAAAGAGGTTTGCCCGGATGGTTCAAAAGATGAGAATGTTTTTGATATTATGCAAGGTGTTTCTATCAATATTTTTATTAAAACTGGCAAAAAAAAGGTAAATGAATTAGGTGAAGTTTATCATTATGATTTGTATGGAAAGCGAGACGATAAATATGATTTTTTATGGAATAACAATTTAGAATCTATTAAATTTACAAAACTTCCAAATGTTGATCCGAGTTATTTTTTTGTGGAAAAAAGTTTTGAAGGAATTAATGAATACGAAAATGGATTTAAAATTGATGAAGTTTTTAAAATTTTTAATGCAGGCTCTGCAACAGGTAAGGATGAGTTATTTGTAGATATTAAAAAAAATGAATTATTAAAAAAATTAGAGTTAAATAATATTATATTTGATTCAAATAAAATAGAAAAATATAACTATAGACTTTTTGATATTCGATATTTTATTTATGATAATAAATTAATTCAACGACTTAGACATAATTTGATGAAAAATTTAAAAAAAGAAAATATTTGTTTGATTACGACAAAAATTTTATCAAGTCAATTTTATACCCATTCTTTTGTAAGTAATATTGTTGGAGATAGATGTGTTATTTCTAATAAAGGACAAGAGGCAAATTATTTTTTTCCTCTCTACATTTATCCAGACAGTAGCGAACAAACAGAGTTAGAAATAATGACTAACCGCCAACCCAACCTAAACCTAGAAATAGTTAAAAATATAGCTGAAAAATTGAATTTAAAATTCACTAATGAAAAAGAAAACACACAAAACACATT
>CAYQVV010000156.1:0-2069 GCA_964421155.1 uncultured Elusimicrobiaceae bacterium | reverse complement strand
CCCACAGCATTTTTGTGGGATTCCCATTACATTTTTTCTAAATTTCATCAAAAAATTTTATCAAAACTTCAATCAATTTATCTATGTCTTGCTTAGATATATTATAAGATGGTAAAAATCGTAAAACTTTGCCTTGAGTAACATTTATAATCAAGCCTTCATTTAAACATTTTTGCACCAAATTTGGAACTTCTACATTTAACTCTAATCCAATTAATAAACCTTTTCCTCTTACTTGTTTTATAAAAGAATATTTTGATTTTAAAACATTTAACTTGTCAAAAAAATATTTACTTGTTTCATCCATTTCTAAAAACTTTTCAGTTGACAGCTGATTCAAAACTTCTAACCCTGCAGCACATGCTACCATATTTCCACCAAAAGTAGTTCCATGAGCACCATATCCCAAAATATCTTTAATATCATCTCTAATAATAACAGCTCCTAAAGGAAGTCCTCCTCCAATGGCTTTTGCTAAAGTAATAATATCTGGAGAAACTCCATAATCCTCAAATGCAAACATTTTTCCAGTTCTTCCTATTCCAGTCTGAATTTCATCAATAATAAAAAGCAAATTTTTTTCTTTACAAAAATCCGCTACTTGTTTAACAAACTTTTCCTCTGCAACACAAACTCCGCCTTCTCCTTGAATCAATTCTAAAATAATAGCAACTGTTTTTTCATTATACTGTGCTTTGACACTTTCAAAATCATTAAAGTTAGCATATTTAAATCCTGATGGAAGAGGCTCAAAACCTTCGTGAAATTTTTTCTGACCAGTAGCCGTCATAGTTGCTAAAGTTCGTCCATGAAAAGAATTATTAAAAGTTATTATTTCAAACCTTTTATCTTCAGTTTTATTTCCAAATTTTTTTGCAATTTTTATAGCTCCTTCATTAGCTTCTGCTCCGCTATTTGCAAAAAAAACTTTTGATCCAGATTTTTTTAAACTTGCTTTTTGAAACAATTCATTTAATTTCTCTGCTAATTTCAATTGAGGTTCATTATAAAACAAATTAGAAACATGCAATAATTTATCTATCTGATTTTTTATTGCATCATTCACTTTTTTATTACAATGCCCCAAAACACAAACAGAAATTCCTGTCAAAAAATCAATATATTTTTTACCATTTGTATCCCACAAATAATTTCCTTCACCTCTTTCAAAACAAATAGGATACCTTTTAAAAACACCTATAAAATTCTCTTTTTCAATCTCTACAAAATTATTTTTATAATCACTCATTTTATTATCCTCGTTCCTATCAAAATATTTTTTAAATTTTCATCAAAAATCTTAGATATTATACCAAATTCTCTTCCGTCTACAATATTGACTTCCCCAACTCCTGCATCCAAAGAATTAAAAGCAGATCTAATCTTTGGAATCATTCCACCTTTTATTATTTCATTTTTTATAAAATCTTCTGCCACATCTTTTGTCAAAACATTTATCACAGAATTTTCATCATTTATATCTTTCATAACTCCTTTCATATCTGTCATAAAAATTAAATTATCTGCATTCAAACTCTGTGCAATTACATCTGCAAAATCATCGGCATTAACATTCAAACTATTCCCCAAATCATCCGCAGAAATCGGAGAAATAATTGGAACAATATTCGCATTCAATAATTTTTCAAGCAAAACTTTTTCTGCAGAAATTGGTTCACCAACTCTTCCTAATTCCAAAATTTCTTTAGCTTTTACAAGATTAGAATCTCTTCCAGAAATCCCAACTGTCAAAATTTCTAATTGAGACAACTCGCTTACAAGCTGTTTATTTACTTTTCCAGACAAAACCATTTCAACAATTTCCATACTTTTTTCATCTGTCCATCTAAGCCCATTCACAAATTTTGTTTCAGTTCCTAGTTTTTCTAGCCAGCTGGAAATTTCTTTGCCACCACCATGAACAATAACAACTTTATAATTTTTTAAAATTAAACTTTTTACATCTTCCCAGAATCTCAGCCTATTATTACTATTTGTAAATAAACTTCCGCCAAATTTTATAACTACTGTTTTTCTATTTTCATTCATTTTAAAAATGTCCTTTAATT
>CAYQVV010000155.1:0-2088 GCA_964421155.1 uncultured Elusimicrobiaceae bacterium | reverse complement strand
AAAGATATTACTCGTTGGAGGATATCATGTAGAGAAAATAAAAGAGAATTTAAAAAGTAGAGGAGTAAGTTATGATGTCATAATTCCTAATGTTGAAAAAATTTCAGAAGAAAATTTTTATGAAAAACGATTAAAAGAGGTAAGTAAAAAGTTAGTACAAAAAAATGCCCGAAAATATTATAATGATAAAATTTTGAAAGATAGATTGCAGGTTTTAAGTCTTTTTCAAGGATTAAATGAAGATAAAATTTATTCTCAAAATCAGCAAAAAGTAGTTTATGAAATAATATCAAAATTGTTTGATGGATATTTAAGTGAAGAAGATATATCTGAATTATATAAAGATTTTTTACAAAGTTATGGCATAGAAAAAATTCAAGAAAATTCAATAAAAGAAAAAAGAATTATTACTTTTATTCAAAAAAATTATAGATTTTTTGAGAAAATGATAAATCGTCAGATTATTTTTATAAATCCTTTGAAATCAATACAAACTCTATGTTTTTGGCGAGGAAAGTCAAAATATAATCAAACAGGATTTTGGGATGGAGAAAGTTTTTTTAAGTTTAATGAAAAAACTAAAAAATACAGATTAAAAGATAAAATGGTTTTGTTTGAATCTCCATTTGTTTTTTTTGAATTGGAAGGACAACAATTTTTAGAAATCAGGCAATTATTACAAAAACAATGTCCAAATAAAAAATTAAAATCAACAGAAAATATTAAATTTTTGGTAAAGATAAATTTTGTCATTAGAGCTGATATAGATGAGATAAATTTTCAAAGCAAAATAAACAATATAGTACTTACCGAAGATGGATATGAAATTAATCTAAATATAAATACAACGAGTTCAACTATGGGATTATTTAATTTTTTAGATTACTATGTTATTTATGCTCGTGAAATAGAAAAAATAAAAAAACATGAGACTCTAGAGGCTTTAATGATATTTCTTAATATGCCCTATGAAAATCCACATCAAAAGACTTTAGATTTTTTAGAAGAAGATTATTTTTTAGAAATAATTGATAAATTGGAAAAAGAAGATATTAGTTTTGAAGATTTGTTTGCAATTAATGATTTATTTTTAAAAATTGATAAAAATGTAAGTTTAGAAAAACTTTTTATAGTTATTAGTTCTTTTAGAGTAGCTAAAAAAATGAAAAATATAAATCCCGAATATATAACGAAAATGGAATGGATAAATATAATAGAAGAGATGCAAGAAATTCAATATTTAGATACACACATAGAAAAACGAAGAATAAATATGTTTTTGATTAATTTACAGAATATTTATTTTCTAATAGAAAGTATGCCAGATAATATTAAGCAGGAAATTTGGAAAAATAGACAAGATTTAAAGATTGAATTTGAAAAAATATTAGAAGTAAAATTATTTGAAATAGAAACTACTTCAAATAAAAATCCAGAAATAATAATAAGAGATTGGCAAGATTTTGAAATTTTTAAAAAATTGATTTCTGATATTTTAAATAATAAGGATTTATTTGATCCAATTTTAAAGTATATTTATTCCCAAGCTTGGAATATGGAATATATTGAGTTTGAAAAAATTTTTAAAAAAATTTTAAGTCTAAATGAAAATTTTAAAGAATACTTTGAAAAAATAAAAAATGTATTAAACATTTTATATAATTCAGAATCAACAGATGACGAATTATTAGTAGCACAAAAAGTTTTAAAGGAAAGTTTATTTAATATTGAACAATTATATAAGAAAAATACAGGAAAAGATTTACTTCCAAATAAAAAAAATAAAGAAGCATATATATTTTTTGTTAATATTTGTAAGGCAAAAAATATTTTAGAATTGAGATTTATTTTAAAAAATAGATTAGTTCCAATAGTAAAAAAACAATATACATATTTAAGAATAATAAAAAAAGATTATGTATTATATCGTAGCATTCCAGACAATATTGTTGTTTACAGAGGTTTGTATGATCTTAAAGATTTAGATATTGCTGCTATTTTTGATGGAGGAGATTTTGGCAATCCTAATTATAATGTATTTGATGTTTTTTTTAATAATTTACAATATTTTTATTCAGGGAAAAAAGG
>CAYQVV010000154.1:0-2246 GCA_964421155.1 uncultured Elusimicrobiaceae bacterium | reverse complement strand
GAATAGAAAAAGCTATTGAAAAAACAGTAGAATGGACAAAAATTTATTTAGAAAATGGAAATGTTAGTGAATGTATGGATAAGCAGATAAAAGAGTTTTTAGGGTAAGTTTAAATTAAAATTAAAATTAGAAATGAGAGTAGTTTGAGGTTTATTAATTATAATATTTTAAAAAAATTTATTTTTTTATTGAGGACAAATTATGACAAATATTATTGATAAACATGCTATTTCAATAAGAAAAGAGTGGATAAATAAAATTGAAAACTTAAATGGTAATTTTGCTGATGATTTTTTTGTTCTTGAAAATAAACTTACAGATGAAATAAACAAGCTCGGAACAAAAACTTTACTTGATCATTTAAGATTATGTGGAAATATTCCAGAATCATATGGACATGATACAACAGAAGAAAAATTATATTCAAAATATACAGATATTCTTCTTTGTTTTGCATATCAGAAAATTGGTCTAAAAAGCATAGTTATTACAGAAAGAGCTGATGTGGCAGATGTAGAAGCCTTTGCAAAAGATTATAGTTTTGTTGCTGATGCAAAAGCATTTAGATTGAGTAGGACTGCAAAAAATCAAAAAGATTTTAAAGTACAAGCAATGGATAGATGGAAACATGGAAAACCATATGCTATGGTCGTTTGTCCTATTTATCAACTTCCAAAAAGTGCAAGCCAAATATATTATCAAGCAATTACAAGAGATGTTTGTATTTTTACATATTCTCATTTATCTTTACTTGTAAGATATGCGGAAATAGTAGGACAAAAACAAGCACAAAATTTACTTTTTGAAATTTTTAAATCAATATCAACTTTAAATCCTTCTAAAAATGCTTTTGATTACTGGCAAATTATAAACAAAATTATTTTAAATAAATCAAAAGATATTGATGAATTATGGAAAATTGAAAAATTTGCTTCAATGGAGTCTATTGAAATTGCAAAGAACGAAGGATTAGCCTTTTTAGCTTCTGAAAGAGAAAAAATATTGAGAATGACTCATGAAGAAGCATTAAAAGAGCTTATAAAAATCAATAAAATTGATAGCAAAATTAAAGTTATACAAAAAATTTCTGATAATGGTTTATTTACTATTTTATAAGGAAAAGCATGAATAAAGATTATATAAATAAAATTACAAATGACGATTGTAAAAATCATCTTTCCAACTTAGATAATAATTCTATTGATCTTTTCTTGTCTGATATTCCATATGGTATAAATTTAGATGAATGGGATGTTATTCATAAAAATACAAATTCTGCTTTGTTAGGACAATCACCTGCACAACAAGGGAAAAATGGGTTTAAAAAAAGAGGGAAACCCATAAATGGTTGGAATGAGGCGGATAAGCATATTGGAAAAGAATATCAAGAATGGTGTTATAGTTGGTCTTCATTACTTTTTCCAAAAATGAAAGAAGGTTCATCTTTATTTATCTTTGGAGCAAGAAGGACATTACATAGAGCAATAATTGCATTTGAAGATAGCGGATTTTTGTTAAGAGATGTTCTTGCTTGGAAAAAACCATCAGCTCATCATAGAGCACAAAAATTTAGTAATATTTTAGAAAAAAGAGGCTTAATAAAAGAGGCTGAAAAATGGGACGGTTGGAGGCTTGGCAACTTAGCCCCAATATATGAACCAATTGCATGGTTTTTTAAGCCTTACAAATATACAATAACTGACAATATTTTAGAAAATGGTGTCGGAGCAATGAATATAGAAGAATGCAAAATAAATGGTTTAAGTCCTACAAATTTATTAGAATTTGGATTTGAAAAATATGAAACCAAAATTCATGAAGCACAAAAGCCAGAAAAGCTTATTGAGTTTTTGATTAAATTGACAACAATTGAAAATCAAATTGTTCTTGATCCATTTATGGGAAGTGGGACAACAGCAGTATCAGCAAAAAATATAAATAGGCAATTTATCGGGTTTGAAATTATGGAAAATTATCATAAAAAATCTTTAGTAAGATTAGAAAAAGTTGAACATATGAAAATTTCTATGTTAAAAACTGAAAAAATTATACAGGGAAATACAACATTATTTGACTTTTATGATGAAAAATTAGATTTACAAAAAAGATATTTAGCAAGAAAATAAAATTTTTAAAAATAATATTTATCAAAATTTAAATTTTAATTGTTTAAAAATATATAAAATATAATAGGAGAAGTTAAATTATGTTTGGTGGAAATAATCAAGAAAAAGATAAAAATGAAA
>CAYQVV010000153.1:0-2250 GCA_964421155.1 uncultured Elusimicrobiaceae bacterium | reverse complement strand
TTCCAATAATTCTACAGTATTCAACATAACTGCTCTTTTAAATAAATCTACTCCTCTAGCGCCTTCGAAAAATCCTCGAAGTCGAAATACTAAACTCTCCATTGCGATTTTCTTTCTAATTGCTATAAATAAATTATATATATTATTTTCTGGCGTGTTTTTTAATAGCACAAAAACACCTTTTATACTCATATAATATCCTAATAAAAATTTTAGCTCTTCTTCTGAAAAAAATTCTATCATCGCTTTTATTTTAATCAAATCTATTTTTAAAAATAATTCTATATCTTCATTTTTTTCATTTGATATTCCTTTCATTAAAATCATAATTTTATCATCATAAAAAATTCTATTTCCTTTCCCTAAATTCATACCTATATTTTTTAAATATTCTTTTTCTTCTTCTGTTGTTTCTCTTATTAATCTCAAAAAATCTAAACTTCTAAATTTTTCTTCATTTAAAATATAAATATATCTTTTTAAACCTATTTCTATTATAATTTTTTTTAATTTCTCTCTCAACTTTTCATCTATTTCTAAAAACTTAGTTATCTCTTCTAAATGTTTTTTGCCATCTTCATCTAAAAATCTTTCTAATATTATTTTATCTATCTCTTCATTTATATCTTTTTCTCTAGACTTCATAAATAATTCTGAGGCAATCCTTTGCAATCCTCCACTATATTCTAATGCTAACTTATGCGCTAATTCTGTATCTATTCTTAACATTATTTGTTCTATTATTTCATGTTGAAATATCTCCTGCATTATTTCTTTTTCGTCAAATCCTTTATCTTTTAAAAGGTCTATTATATTATCGCCCAAAATTGTACTTCTTATTATCAACTTTCCATCTTTATATTTAGATAATAAATTCGCTCCTTCTATTTCTACTACTCCATATTCCTTTATTTGCATAAAATCTAATATTTTTTTTAAACTTGGAATTATACCAAAAACTACTTGATTGTTTTTTATTATTTCTTGAACCCCTTGCTTTGCTTTTTCAAAAATATTTTTTATTTCTTCCAAGTCCTTATTTTTAAATGATTCTTTTTCAAACAATCTTTCATCTTTTTTTCCAGTCAATGCTGCACTAGACTCTTCTTCCTCTTTACTTTCAAAAAAATCTTTAAATTCTCGTAAAAATAAATTAATTTTTTCTTCATTTTCAAAATCTTCAAAAAATTTTTTAAACATTTCCATTCTTAATAGAAAAATATTTTTTTTATATTCATTTAAAACCAATTTTTTCATATTTTCTGATTCTTGTCTTATCAAAGAATAGTAATCTTCTAAAAATCTGCTCCTTAAAACCTCTATTATCCCTCTAATTTCTTCTTCACTAAGAGGATTTGTCAATTTTTTCTGATATGCAATCAAAATTTTCATAAAACTTTCTCTAGAATATTCTCTTCCTGTCCCAAGAATAAGATTTAAAAATTCTATAATTCTATAATCTTGTTGTGCTAGCCCTATATCTATTATTCCTACAATATTTCCATTTTCATCAAATTTTACATTTTCAACATGTAAATCATTATGAATATTTGAATAACCAAAATGTTCTCTCAAAGTTGGATATAATGCTTGAAAAATTTCAAAATTTTGTTCCACTATAACATTATATTTTTTATATAAATCTGTTAAATACCTATATTCTGGATGTACATAATAATTTTTATCAAGAAAAATTGCTACCCTTTGATTTAAATTCTGTTTCATATTTTCAAGTATTTCTAATCTATCTTTGTATTTTTTTAAATTTTGAGGTTTAAAGTCTAAAAAAGCATTTTGTATTTCAGCTGCCAAAATCCCTAAATTCTCATAATGAATATTAGTTAATTTTTCCTGTGATATAAATTCTCCTTCACTAATATAATCCATTACCACATATAAAGAATCAGCATATTCTACAAAATAATTATCTGCAACATTCCCTTTTAGCCCATCTTTTTTATAAAATTTTGCCATTGGAATGCCTTTTGAAATCAAGTGATTATTAAATTCAATCAAATAGCATGCTTCTGTCTTTTTTCTTGCTGGCATTAAAACTTTTATCACAAAAACACCCTTATCTGTAGTTATTTTTATAGGTCTATTTTCATTTGACCCTCCATATAAAATAGAAATATCCTTTATATTTCCTAAATATGAATATTTTTCTTTAAATAAACTTATGATTTCTTTGTTGCTATTAAAAATAAAATCAAATAAATGAAACATTATTAAAAAAATATTTCTATTATT
>CAYQVV010000152.1:0-2265 GCA_964421155.1 uncultured Elusimicrobiaceae bacterium | reverse complement strand
AAAATTTGGGAATAAATTATGTATATGTTCCTTTTTTAGTATCTGGAGATATAAAAACAGCTGTCAATGCTGTTAGAGATATGAATTTTTCTGGAGTAAATGTTACTATTCCATTCAAAGAAAAAGTAATTCCTTTTTTAGATGATTTAAGCGAAGAAGCAAAAAAAATCGGTGCAGTAAATACTATAATAAATAGAGATGGAAAATTGATTGGAGATAATACTGATGGGCTTGGGTTTATACGATCTTTAAAAGAAAATCTCAAATTTGATGTAAATGATAAATCTTGTTTTATTTGTGGAGCTGGTGGAGCTTCTAGGGCGATTGCTGTAAGTTTGGTTTTATCAGGAGCAAAAAAAGTTTTTATAACAGATATAGATTTAGAAAAAGCAAAAAATTTATCTGAGATATATCCAGATAAAATGTCTGTAGTATCTGAAAATGAAATAGAAAAAAGTATTAAAGATTCAGATTTAGTTGTAAATGCTACTCCGATTGGTATGGAAAAAGATAAAAAAGATTTTCCTTTTAATCCTAAATTTTTGACTAAAAAAAATATTGTTTATGATATAATTTATAATGTTGAAACTCCTCTAGTAGACTATTGTAAAAATAATGAAATAAGATGTTTGAATGGTTTGGAAATGCTTTTATTTCAAGGTGTTTTATCTTTTGAAAAATGGACAAATTTGAATCCTCCGGTGGAATTGATGAGAGATATATTAATAAAAAGTTTAAATAAAATGAAATAAATGTTTATAGTGAAAGGGAAAATTATGGATATTAAAAAAAAATCTTTGGAAAAACATTTTGAATGGAATGGAAAAATAGAAGTTATATCTAGGGCTTCAATAAAAAATAAAGAAGAGCTTTCTTTGGCCTATACTCCCGGAGTTGCAGAAGCATGCTTGGCTATAAAAGAAAATCCAGCTTTAAGTTATAAATTAACTAGACGAAATAATCTTGTTGCGGTAATAACAGATGGGACAGCAGTCCTTGGGCTTGGAGATATAGGACCAGAAGCATCAATGCCAGTTATGGAAGGGAAATGTGCATTATTAAAAGAATTTGCTGGAGTAGATGCAATTCCTATTTGTGTAAATTCAAAAGATACAGATGAATTAGTTAGGACTATTTATTTGATTTCCAAAAGTTTTGGTGGAATAAATTTAGAGGATATATCTGCTCCAAGATGTTTTGAAATAGAAGAAAGATTGAATCAAATTTGTGATATTCCTGTTTTTCATGATGATCAACATGGCACAGCTATTGTTGCTTCAGCAGCTTTGATAAATGCTTTTAAATTTACAGGGAGAAAAATTGGAGAATCAAAGATTGTAATAAATGGAGCTGGTGCGGCAGGTATTGCAATAGCAAAACAACTTTTGGCTATAAATTTTGGTAATGTTATTTTGTGTGATATAAATGGTGCAATTTATGAGGGAGCAGAAGGTTTGAATTCTGCGCAAGAATTTATGTCAAAAATTACTAATAAAAATAAAGAAAAAGGCAATTTAAAAGATATTATAAAATCAGCGGATGTTTTTATTGGAGTTTCTAGACCAAACTTGGTAGATGAAGATATGATAAAATCCATGGCAAAAGATCCAATAGTTTTTCCTATGGCGAATCCAGTCCCAGAAATTATGCCAGAATTAGCATTAAAAGCAGGAGCAAAAGTTGTTGGATCTGGAAGGTCTGATTTTAAAAATCAAATAAATAATGTTTTGGCATTTCCGGGGATTTTTAAAGGTTTATTGGAATCTTCAGCAAAAAATGTAACTGAAAAAATGAAAATATCAGCAGCCTTTGCAATTGCAAATATAATAAAAGATGAAGAAATATCAGCAGATTATATTATTCCAGATCCTTTTGATAAAAGAGTTGTAGAAGCAGTTTCTAAAGCTGTGATAGATGAAGCTAAAAAAAATTAGAATACATTTTTTATAAAATTTATTTTTTGTATTTATTTTTTGTAATTTTGTCTATGAATTATTTAACATTTACAGGAATGACAAGTTGAAAAAATATTTACCGAGGCTCACAAATTAGCCGAGAGAAAAGGAAATAAAAAACAAAACACCCCTTGTCGCAATTTTTAGCGAAATTGCAGACTTCCCTTCTACAAGAGTGGAATTTAAATAAAAATTATTTTTTGAATTAAAGTAAAAAATCTCAATAAAATTATTGTTGGCATAATTTACAGTGGCGATTTATTGCATTAAATCATAAACTTCTTAATAAAGGAGAAAAAATTTATGTATA
>CAYQVV010000151.1:0-2304 GCA_964421155.1 uncultured Elusimicrobiaceae bacterium | reverse complement strand
CAATATTTACCAAAATTATTGCCAAACTCCTATCTTCGCTTAAAATAGCAAATGAACTAATAATTAAAAAACCAATTTGTGCAAGAATCATAATTAATATAATTCTATTCTTTGATGACATGTGTAAAAAGACTTTTTTCTCCTTTAAAATTTAAATCAAAAACTCAGGTTCGTGAATATAAAAACCTTGCGATAAATCTATTCCTAATTCGCAAACTTTTTCATATACATCTTTATTATGGACAAACTCAGCAACGGTTTTTATATTTAAAGCTTTTGCAAAATCATTTATAGTTTTTACAGCTAGTTCAATATTTTTATTTGTTGCTATCTCTTTTATTAAGCTACCATCTATTTTTAAAATATCAATATCAAGTTTTATAATATACTCAAAGTTTGAGTAACCAGTTCCAAAATCATCTATTGCAATTCTTGCTTTTAGGTTTTTTGCCTTTTGTATAAACTCAAAAATAAGCTTAAAATCATCAATAGCTTCACTTTCGACAATTTCGAAAGTAACTCTAGAAGCTGTATTTGTCAAAATAATAGTTTGAAAAATAAAATCTATAGTTTCACTATCTTTTATATCTTCTATTGTAAGATTTATACTAAATTCAATATTTTTATCTTGGAAAAATGAACAAGCTTTCTTCACTAATATTTTTGTTAAATCCAGATATAAATGGGCCTTTTTTGAAGCTTCAAGGAAGAAATATGGTGATAAAATTTCTCCATTTTGTTTTCTTAGTCTCATTAAAGTTTCATATTTCTCCTCTTTTGTATGATTGTTTACTATTTTTTGACCATAAATCAAAATATCATTTTCTAAAATAGCTCTTTTAATCTCTTCAATAATTAACTTATTCTCTTTTGTCTTTTCATATTCATCTAAATGTTGATTTAAATATAAAATCTTATTTTTTTTATTTTTTGCTAAATTTATTGCAAATTCAGCACTTATTAGTGGATTAAAATTATCTTTTAAATCTACAACAGCAAAGAAATATTTTAAAAAGAATTTATTATTTTCTACTAAAATAACTCTATTTTCTAACTCATCTAAAATATATTCTAAGGTATTTTTAAAAGAGTCCAAAAGCATATTTTTAAGTACCAAAATAGCAAAAACATCATTTTCTAATCTATAAAAAACCAAACCATATATATTTAGTTTTTCCATTGTTTTTGAGACTTCTTTTAGTACTTCATCTCCTGTTTCATAACTAAAAAATTCATTTATATCTCTAAATTTTGAAATATCAATCAAGACTAAACTAGCATTTTTACTATCTTTAATATCTAAAATTAGCTTTTTTCTATTTGGCAATCTTGTTAAATCATCAATATATTGCTCTTTTATTATCTTCTCTTTCTCATATATCTGAGAAACATCGTGTCTTATTGCAATATACTCTTTTATTGAATTATCTTTATTTAAAATAGGAACAATGGTTGTATCAACATAATATGATGTTCCATCTTTTTTTTTATTAACTATTATCCCTTTAAAAATCTGCTTATTTTTAATCGTTTCCCAAAGGTTTTTAAAAAAATCTTTTGACATACTAGGGTGTCTTACGATATTGTGGTTTTTTCCAATTAGTTCATCTTTTTCAAATCCTGAAATTTCACAAAATTTATCATTTACATAAATTATTTTCCCATTTGTATCTGCTTTTGATACAATAGAGCTATTATCAACAGCATTTTTATACTCATTTAATAAGAAAATTGTTTCTGAAAAGCTATTTGTTGAAAGATTTTGTTTTTCTACTATTTTATCTATATCGTCAAGATATTGAGATTTTCTTATTAGTTCAAAATTTTTACTATTTAACTCTTTTATCAATCTATTTAGTTCATTTTTATTAAGCCAAGTTGCTAAAAAATAATCATTTTTATTAATTGTGATTTTTTTTAGATTAACTTCAACAAAAACCTCTTTTTCTTTTATAGATTTATAAGTCCAATCAAAAGTTATCTCATTTTTTTGATTACAAATCTCTAGGTATTCTTGAAATTTTATTGGAGATATTGAGCCATCTTTTTGAAGTGGAGGAATTATCTCAAAAGGATTTATATTTTTAAAATCATCAATTGAGTCCAATTCCAATATTTTTGCTAACTCATAATTACAAGCTATGAATTCCTTGTGAGAAAATAAAATCATAGCTTCATTAGAGTGCAAAAAGCTTTGATAAAATATATTAGTTAAATTTTTATTCAATCTATTTCCTAAAAAAAATTAAAGTAAATAATATTAAAATAATAAAAAATACTCTATGATTTAAGTCAACAATTATA
>CAYQVV010000150.1:0-2333 GCA_964421155.1 uncultured Elusimicrobiaceae bacterium | reverse complement strand
ATCTTTTTGCAACTTTTTTGATTAGAAAAAAGTTGATTATAAAAGATAAAATTTAGTTTCATTGACAATAACGAATTTTTTGAAAAATTTTAATAGATTTCCGTAGACTAATAATTTTCTTTTTTTACAATAAATTTAACGAATTAGGAATAAGTTTATGCACGAGTCCAGAGATACAGACATTAAAAGGTCAAATGGATAAAATCAAAGAAAATAATCCAGATATAAACTTTGGAGAAATAAAAGTAGAAGAATTGAAAAAATTAGACCCAAAACTAGATACAGGATTGTTCCAAGAATTTATAGATTTGCATTATACAAAGAACTTGATAAATAGAGATCAGTTTACATTACAGAAATTAGTAAAAAACAATTTACAAATCAATGGAGTAACATTCAAAAAAATGCCGTGGTATGCGTCATTTTATCATATGATAGGAATGAAAAATATAGGTAATACAAAATATGTATCCGAAGATGGAAAATTTGAGGTAGTATTTAACAAAAAAGGAGAAATGGTAAGCTCCAATATAGACGCAAAAAATATGGGGACATATAATGTTGCCCCAGCTACAAACCAAAAAACATTTAAATATCACACTCCTGCTGATGTAGATACATACGAATATTTTGGGAATGCAAATGGAGGATCAGGAAAATTAACAGCCTTAGATGTAAATAGTGCAATAGTGAATTTTACTAGACTGACAACAAATCCAATTACAATCATAAGTCATGTAGTAAACTCGCTCAAAGGGAATGAAATATCGACATGGACATTTATTTGCACTAAAAAATGCATTCAAAAATAATAAAAAAGAGGAGCAAATATAAAAATGAATAAAAAAATAATAATTTTATTGATAATGCTAATAATCCCAAGTTTGATAAAGGGAGAAGAAAGAAAAATGCAAATAAAAATGACAACACTTCATGAAGATAGATATGAAGATTTATTATTAACAAGCGAAATGCCCGTTCGCACCTTTAAGCTTAAAAAAGAAGCAAAATTGCTTGAATCAAAACATAGAACAATAAATGGATTTTTTATAGAACACCCAGCAGGAATTGCTTTGAAAGGCGGTATTGACGAAGGGAAAGATATTGTAAATAAATCAGATTATGATAAAGAAGAAAATAAAGAAAAATATAAATATAAACATATTCTTCACGAAACCCTCCCTATAGGCACTAGATTTGAGCTAATAAAAATAGAGTTTAATGATCATTCATTAGGAAAGAATCATTACTGGATAAAATTAATAGATAGAGAAGAATACAAGGATATATTGATAGACGCAGTAGCGTTGACCGGAGTATCAGATGGCTATATGTGGTCATATTGGTGGAGTGGATTTATAGATTTTACGCCATATAAAGAAAAAATAAAACCAAAGAAAGTGCCAATGTTCAAAGGTAAATGGGCAAAAGAGATAAAAGAGAAGAAATAAAAATAAGTTTTTTAATGAGCGACTTACAAAAATATAAGGTGTAAAATATGAAAAGAAAGGATAATGTCATTGCGAGAGAGCATAGCGAACGAAGCAATCCAGAAAGATATTTTTATTGAAAAAAATTATTTTATCTAGATTGCTTCATAAAAGTTCTCAATTACAATTTTTTCCTGTCATTCCGCCAGTGACGATTTATCGTCCTGTCCGAAGGAAATGCGGAATCTAGTGTTTTTATTCATTGACAATAATGGATAATTTGAAAAAATTTAATAGATTACCAGAGACTTTTAATTTTCTTTTTTGACATTGCCCAAAAAAGAAAGAAAAAATGCTAGTCCGCTGTTAGCAGTCATATAGGGGAAATTTACTAAAAAAATTAAAATTTCAATACAGCATAAAATAAAAAACAACAACCTAGAAATTTTTAAAAATTTTTTTAATAAATTTCCCAGCTAAATGCCTCTAAAGGCGGACGAAAGAGAAAAAAAGAATCTATCAGAAAAAAGGAAAAACCTTTGAATTTAAAAAAACTAATCACAATAATATTAATCATAACAATGTTCATAAGCCAAATAAACGGGTTGGGCAGTCCAAATTTATTCATAATGCAGTTTAGCTTGAGCTTAAGCAGTATACAAAAATCTAGTGATTTAGAGAATAAAGGCGAATTCACAAAAGTAATGACAGGACTAAATAATTTATTAGTAAGCATGAAAACAGGAATTTCTTCTGGACTGACCAAAGGCTTTGTAAATAATGTAAGCAGAAGCTATCAAAAAGATACATACAAGATAGGAAAAAATAAAGAAGAAACAAAAAAACTAAATGAATTGAGTGATAGAGAAAAGACTGAGATGGGAATATATCAGGAGATAATGG
>CAYQVV010000149.1:0-2367 GCA_964421155.1 uncultured Elusimicrobiaceae bacterium | reverse complement strand
TACTCTCAAAGCTAAGTGTAGGAATGTTTTTAACTGGTATTTTGAGAGAGATTGGCAAATTGGTAGAGTAAATAAATCAAATAAAACAAAGGAGCAAATAATGGCAACTAGACAAGAACACGCAATAAAAATAGCAAAAAAAAATAGTGAAGATACAAAGAAAAAAGTTTTAAACTGTATTACTGGTATGTTTGCACACGAATACAAAAAACCTAATGGCTCTTGGCATATTTCAAAAATAGCCAAAGATAGTGGAACTACTCGCCCAACTGTTATGAAGTATCTACCAAAAGAAACTTTATTTTAAAAAAATTAAATATTCTAAAAGTTGCTCATATGTTAAATTTTTTTCTTTTTTAATTTTAAGTAATTTTGATTTTAATTTTTCAGATATAAGACATTGAAAAGAAACTTTTTTAGTTTTTTTTCTAAATCTTTTAACTCTTATTTTAACTTTTTCTTTATCTTCTTTTTTTCTATTCTCACTTCTAGTTTTAAGAGAATAAGAAATATTGTATTTTATAAAATAATCTATAACAATATGTTCAGCAAATGATGGTTTATTATAGTTTTTTTTAATCTTCTTATAAATCGATACAAGAGAATTATCAGGAAGAATTACAAAAAGCTTTTTAAGTGGCTCTTTGTATTGCCTTAAATTCTTTTCTTCAAAATAATTTAATATATCGCTCTCATATGAACGATAACCAGCTTTAATAACATCAGATTTAAGTAGATTTAATTGGTTTTTTAAATAGTTTTCCATTTATTTTCCTTTTTTTTGTTTATTATTACCGTTACATTGTTTTATGAAAAAATAGAATATTATGATTTAATATCCATATTATCGATATTATAACATATATTCTACATACTATTTTTTTAAATGTGTAGTAACTTTTTTAAAAGTAATCAAGGGCTTTTTAAATGTTGTTCCGCCTAGCGGCTCCACAACATTTAAAGAAGCCTTTCTTTGGGGGGGGAATACCCAACGAACCAAAGGCACAAACAAAGATATTAAAAATATATTTCTAGCCTTTGGGGGACTGATTTTAAAAAAATCAGTCATGATAAAAACTTCTAAAAACCTGGATTTATTTTTATTAGTAGTAGATATTTTTTTATATAAAAATTACACCCAACAAATTACAAATGAAATTAAATTTTTTTTATCTGTTTAGGGGAAAATCAAAGATTTTCAACAAACTAATATTTAGTTAAAATTGATAAATCCTTAATATATTAAATTTTTGTTGTTATTTTTTCCACTCGGCTACGCCTTATATTACTTTTTTAAGAAAAAAGTAAAACAAAAAACAAGCCTAACGGGAGCTTATAAGTTTTAATATTTTGTTTTTATAAAGCTGTAAAAATAGAAGCTATTTGATAAAAATTATCAAAAAAAGCGTAAGGAATTCGCAGTTATTTTGGTTGGTTATCCTTGCTTTATTACCGTTATAAAAAACTCTATTTTAAATTTAATATTTGCTAAAGCAAATCGTTAAAGGTATTCCTTACCTATCGGTAAGGAATGGATTTTTGACTATACCCCTTAGGTACATATTGTTTTTTACACTTTTTTTATGTAAAAAACAGTTGAATGTTTTTTACAGTATTGACTGTTATTTACAATTAAGTTATAATTTGGGATTAAATTTTTGAAAGGCAAAAAAAAAGAGAAGCCTTTTCTTTGGTCGGAAAACTTCTCTTTTTTAACTAACAATGTGCAAAATTATATCAAAATAGCCACTAAAAAGCAAGAGAAAAACACCCTTTTTAAGATAATGGGTGATATTTCTCATCTATTTGGAAATGAAATTCCATATCCACAATCGCACTATTACAGTAATGAACACAATAGAATGGTTTATTGCTGGTATATAGACGGTTTCTTTGGTACTAAAAACAATATTAAATTCCTAAATGATATTATTGCTAGATTTAAAATAACAGTAGATTGTCAATTACATAGTTTTAAATCTGTTCCTATGGAAAACATTAACCCTATCAAATTAAAAGCATTTCAAGGGCTTAAAAGCCTCGCAAGGGATAAATTAAAGGAAAAGTATCAAAGAGTAGAAACAAGAGCAGATGACTATGTCTTTTGGTGTTTAAAGCTATATGCAGAAGATTTAATCAGGCAAGATGGTTTAATTATTTGGAATACCTTTGAAAACTGGGCTTTTGAGAACTTTATAGATTTAGCAAAAGATAAATCTACTCTCAAAGCTAAGTGTAGGAATGTTTTTAACTGGTATTTTGAGAGAGATTGGCAAATTGGTAGAGTAAATAAATCAAATAAAACAAAGGAGCAAATAATGGCAACTAGACAAGAACACGCAATAAAAATAGCAAAAAAAAATAGTG
>CAYQVV010000148.1:0-2400 GCA_964421155.1 uncultured Elusimicrobiaceae bacterium | reverse complement strand
TTCATACTTAATCCTCGTAATAACTTATTTTTTCAACTGTCAATATTCCTGAGCCTGCTATATCAATATATCCAGAATAACTTTTAATTTGTTTCTTATTAATCCATTGTCCAGACATTGCTATATTTTCAAATCCTGTATATGTATCCATATCAAAAAAACCTATTGAAACTGTAATTGCTTTTACATTAACTAGCTTTTTATTTATAAAATCATAAACAAAGTCATTAGCTTCTAACACATCAATAACTTTGCCAGCATAATTTTTTTTTGCTGTCAAATTCTCATATTTCAATCCTTTAATGCTGTAATCTTGCAAATTCGCTAATATTTCAAATGTCAAATAATCGTCTTGCAAAACTAGATCATCAAAAACATTTTCTAAAACCTTAACTTCATAACTACTATCGCTATAAAACTTATAAAATCCTCTATCGCAAATTATTTTCATTTTTTTTCTTTTTTGTGCTATAATTTTGTTATGAAAATTTTTAAACTAATTTTTTACTTAATTATGTTTCTAATATCTTTGAGTTTGACTATCTACACTCTAAAATCTCTGTCTTTATTCAATTCATAATTCATAATCATATTTCTATTTTTTTTATAAGTTCTATACCTTTCGCTTGTTGTATATTGCGGTTCTATAAAATCAACGATCTTTTCAGCTTCAAATACAAATAAATACCCAGCCCTAGTCAAAGTGTCTAAAAGCATTTTTGAAAGATTATTGAAAAATCTTAACTTTCTTTCAAAATCTTCATTCATTTTTTTTTAACTCCTTTTATTAGTTCTGTGCCTGTATCATCCATAAAACCCTTATCGTGAAAAATCAAATTTGTTATACTTTTTGTTATATTCTTTTTTTTTACTCCACCGAACCTAGACGATATTTATTTTTTTTGTTATACAGTTATTTTTCTTTGATTTTTTCTATTTTCAATCATTTTTTTATGATTTCACATTCATTTTATTTTTCAAATAACAAAAAATCCTCGTTTAGATTCGTGTCCGTCCACGCATACCCTAGCTTATACAAAATACAAGCTTTATTCAAAAAAGTTTTTCTCCAATGCACGACGAGAAAATGGAGTTTTTTTCTCCACTTCTCGTCTTATTTTAATTTCACTGTTTTTTTATGATTATTTTTCTAAGATTATTTTGTTGATTTTTTCTATGATTTTGTCTTTTTGTTTATAGATATTACATATTGACATATTATATTTTTTAGAAACGATCTTGAGGTTCTTATCAGGATAAGACAAGAAAAAGGAGAGGATTATATCCCTTTCTTGTCTATTAAGTTTATTTATTATTATTAGTAATACTTTAAATATACTTTCTATTTTCATTTTATGGCCTGTATATTTTTTCATTCTCTGCTTTCGTTTTTCTGATAAATTCCTCAATATCCTCAAGTGAAAATTGTATTTTCATTCCATATGGGGTGGCTGGAACTGGAAACTTTCCTTGTCTTATCCATCTACAAATTGTCGATTTCCCTATTCCTAACATTTCTGAAGTTTCTGCAAGGCTATATAATTTAATACCGCTGTCTATATTTTTTATCAAAACTTTGTTCATTTTACACCTCATTAAACATTATTTTTGGCTGTCCTAAATTAAAAATAAAGCCTGTATTTTCTTCTTCATACAATCTATTCAATTCTTTCACTGCAAGATCAGAAACAAACTTTGCTGTTCCTACATCTATTTTCAATCGCTTTTCTGCAATAACATTTTCTACTTTCCAACATTCTGCACAAATAAAACCTTCATCAAATCTACATCCTGGGCATTGGTTTTCTTTTTTTATTTCTATCATAATAACCCCCTTATATTTTCTATTTTTAGGAGCAATACTAAATTCTCCAGCATTATGAAAATCAACATCCAAAATATTAATTTCAACTTTTCGCCTCCTCAGGTTTTTCTCTAACAACTAAACTCAGATATTCTTCTCCATTCCAATTTGTTTCAATCCAGCCAGCTATAAAAAAAGCTTGATCATTAATATTCAATTCGCCCATATAATTCGGGGATTTGTTGGACTTTCTTTTTTGTAATTTATATAGAGCCCCCCTATCTTTTTTAAATCGTGTTTTCAAAATTATCTCTCCAATTGGCTTTTTGCCTTGTTTTTATTTTTTTGGTATAATTTATAAATTAAATTTTAATCCTCCAAAATAACTATATCGTGTCCAAATATTTCCTTTCCATTTCTAAGAAATAAAAATAAATCAAAACCACTATTTTTTATGAAATTTTCTATTTGTGAAAGTGATATCCGTAATTGAGTTTTTCCATCTTTTTTTTCTAATGTAAATATTATTTCTCTCTCCATCCTCCTACCTCCTAATTTCGTCTAGTATTGATTTTTGTTTTGATTTTTTTAGCCTT
>CAYQVV010000147.1:0-2503 GCA_964421155.1 uncultured Elusimicrobiaceae bacterium | reverse complement strand
TTTTTTTAATAATATCAACTTTTTATATAAGTTGGGGCATTTTTTGCAGTTTTGCCTTTTAGAGTTTCATGATAAAATTTATAAGACATAGATTGATTATTATTTAAAATTTCACTTTCTAAAATATTTCCAATAAAAATTTCATGAGTTCCCATATCAATAATATTTTTTACTTCTACTTCAAAAAAAGCATTGGTTTTTTCTAAAATTATAGGACTTCCAGTTTTGCCAATTTTATATTCATAATGTTTTTCAATTTTAGAAAATTTATCAAAATCTTTTCCAGTTCTAAATCCAAAATGTCCTACAAAAAACATATCAGCTTCTTCTGTAACAACAGATACACTGAAAACTTTACTTTCATTTATAAAAATATTTGTTAAATTATTTTTATTTATGCTAATAGCTAAAGAAGCAGGATCAGAAGTTATTTGAACACAAGTATTTCCCAAAAAAGCATTTATTTTTCCTTCATTATTTTTTGAACCAATAACATACATTCCGTAACTAATTTTTTGTAATGCTTGAAGATTCATATTTTACCCTCTAAATTTTAAAATAATCTACTAATATCCTTAAAACTTACTAAAACCATAAGTGAAAATAAAAATATTATCATAAAATTAAATAAAAATATTAAAATTTTTTTATTTATTTTTTTTCTGAAAATAAATTCTAATAAGTAAATTATTAAATATCCTCCATCTAAAATTGGCAAAGGCAAAAGATTAATCAATCCTAAGTTTAAACTTATCAAAGCAATAATTGATAAAAATATTGAAAATCCATTTTGAAAGGCTTTTTGCATTTCAAATATAATTCCTATAGGTCCGACCATATTATTTAAATTTAAATCCTGACTTTTGTCTCTATTTTTATTAAAATATCTAGAAAAATTAAATAATTTATAAAAATTTGAAGAAATAGAAATTAATGATTTAATTGAAAACTTAATATTTTCCAATAAATTTACTTTTTTGTTTTTTAAGATTGGAGAAATTCCTATTTTAAAATCTTTGTCCGTTTTATCAAAGTTTATTTGAAAATTTTTTATAAACTTTTCATTATTTAAGTTTCTTTCTATTTCTAAGATAATTTTATTATCGGAAGTCAAATTTTTAAAATCAGTAATTTTTTTTGTAAATTCATCCCAGTTTATTATTTTTTCATTGTTAAATTTTAATATTTTATCATTTTTTTTAATACCAGCGATTTCTGCTTTGCTATTTTCAAGAACTTGTCCAACTATTAGATTATTTAAATCATAATAATTAACTCCATGAAAAGCAGTAATTCCTAAAAATAAAAACAAAGCAAAAAAAATATTCATAAAAGGACCAGCAAATACTATCAAAAATTTTTTCCAACTATCCAAAAAAAAGAAATTTCCTTTTTTATCAGTTTCTAAAAAATTTTTAGATTCTTCATCAAAAATATTTTCTCCAAGCATTTTGACAAAGCCTCCAAAAGGAAACAAAGATAAACAATATCTCGTCCCATTTTTTGTCCAGCCACAAAGCTCTTTTCCAAATCCAATTGAAAATTTTTCTATTTTAACACCAAATATTTTTGCAACAACAAAATGTCCTAATTCGTGTATAAAAATTATAAAACTAATAGACAAAATGGATATAAAAAAAAATATAAAATTCATAAAACTCCTTTTTTTATACAAGATACTAAATTAAATATTTAAACTTTGAAATGTTTTTTTTGTAGAGACAGAAAATTTTGTGTCTTTACATTTTTTTTAATTTCTATCTTTTTTTATGTTTTTGTTAATTTTTAGAAATATTTCTAAAATCTACTAATAAAATTGTTCTTATCGTGAAATATTTAAAAAATCTTCATTTTTGATTCTACGAAAATTTATTTATATATTTTTTATAGATAATATCAAGTTTTTATTTATATAATATTTAGTTATGTTTTTTTGTTTTTTTCTTTTGGCTTCATTAAAAGTCATAGATGGAAAATTTAGCAGTAAATCGTAAAAAAAATTTTCGTTCATAAATAGAAAATTTTTAGATTTACAATAAATTTTACCTATAGACTTTTTGCGAGAAGCCTAGCTTTTTTTGCTACTTTTTTTTGCAATGTAAAAAAAGTAGATTATTACTCTTCAGCAATCTATAAAAATTTTTCAAATAATTCGTTATTGTCAATGACTTTAATTTTATTTTTACATCATTGTCATTGAGAACTTTTGTGAAGCAATCTAGTTAAAATAATTTTTTTCAATAAAAATAACTCTCTGGATTTTTTCATTCGCTATTCTCTCTCGCAATGACCTTAGTCTTTTTTTTTCCATCTTATAAACTTATTAAAAGAAGTACTTTTTATTTAAAATGTTTATTTTGTTAAAATATATTTAAACTATTACAAAATAATCAATTTTTTTAAAAAATATTTTTTATCATTTCAACTGTTTGTTTGTTTTCTTTTATGTCGTGAACTCTTATGTATTCTATTTTGTTCATAGCTAAAAAACTAGTTACGGCAA
>CAYQVV010000146.1:0-2512 GCA_964421155.1 uncultured Elusimicrobiaceae bacterium | reverse complement strand
TTTCTTTATGCAAAATAATAAAAAAGATTTAATAAAACCATCTATAATTAGAAGATTTAAAGTTTTTTGGAAAAATCATTGGGGAAAAGTTTCTATAATATCTGGCGTTGTTTTACTAATAGTACTTTCTATAATTGGATTAATGTCTATGGAATCTTTTTATAGAAAAATGACTCTTGCACAAATGCCATTAACTTTACTTTTAACTGCAGTCAATGCTCTTATTTTTGTTTATTTTTATGCAAATTTTTTTGGCAAAAGTTTTAGTAGCATGAAAAAAGATAAAATAGAAAGCGAACAAGTAAACATTAGCTTCAAAGATGTTGTAGGGTTGATAGAACCTAAAAAAGAAGCTATGGAAGTTGTAGAATTAATGAGAGACCGAGCAAAAGTAAAACAAATTGGTGGAAAGGTTATAAAAGGATTATTAATGGTAGGCCCTCCGGGATGTGGAAAAACTTATCTAGCTAAAGCAATCGCAACAGAAGCAAAAGTTCCTTTTCTCTCTGTGGCAGGAAGTGAATTTGTAGAAGTTTTTGTTGGAGTAGGAGCTTCTAGAGTTAGAAAACTTTTTAAACAAGCAAGAGAACTAGCATATTCAGAAGGATGTTGTATTATTTTTTTAGACGAATTAGATGTAATAGGAAAATCTAGATCTTTTTCATTTTTAGGAGGAGGAGGCGAAACAAACAGCACTCTAAATCAACTATTAGTAGAAATGGATGGACTAGGAGAAGCTAGTCAAAATGTAATTGTAATTGGTGCAACAAATGCAGGCGAAGATGTTTTAGATAAAGCACTTTTGAGACCTGGAAGATTTGATAGAAGAATAATTATAGACAAACCAAACTTAGAAGAAAGAGAAGAGTTATTCAAATATTATTTATCAAAAGTTAAAGCTGATGAATCTATAAATATTGGACGACTTGCAAGAAGATGTGTTTACAAAAGTCCAGCAGATATTTCAAATATAGTAAAAGAAGCTGCTTTGATAGCTATGAGAAATAAACATGATAATGTTCAATACAAAGATTTATCTCATGCTCTTGAAAGAATAGATCTAGGTATCGCACATAGACTAAATCAAACCCCATTAGAAAGAGAAATGACTGCATATCACGAAGCTGGACATTTAGTAACTTTATACATATTACACCCAACCAAAGATGTGTTTAAAGCTTCTATTTTATCTAGAGGAGGAGCTTTAGGAGTTGTTTATCCTCAACCAAAAGCTGAATATCATTCTTTCACAAGAGAAACATTTATTGCTGATATAAAAACTTCTTTAGCAGGATATGTTGCAGAAAAAATAAAATATGGGACTACAACTAGTGGAGTTTCTGCAGACTTTAGAAATGCTGCAACTACTGCTCATGCAATGGTTTGGAATGTCGGAATGGGAAAATCTGGAATAATAGGGGATTATACAGCAATTCCTGAAAACTTATTATCTGAAGAAACAAAAACAAAATTAAATAATGAAGTAAATGATATATTGCAAGACTCTCTAAAAGATGTTGAAGAACTTCTAAAAAAAGAATGGTTTATTGTAGATGAATTTGCAAAAGAATTATTAGAAAAAGAAGAACTTGATTTTGACGAAATAGATGCAATATTTGCAAAATATGGAAAATCTAATTCAATAATAAATAATTTTAATAATAACTAAACTAATTAATAAACTTTATCTATTAAAAAAAAGGATAAAAATAAAAAATGTGCGGAATAATTGGATATATTGGAAAAAGAATAGCAGACAGGGTTTTAATTGATGGTCTAAAAAAATTAGAATATCGTGGATATGACTCTGCTGGGATTTGTATTTTTAAAAATAATAAACTAGAACTTTTTAGAAAAACTGGAAAAATTATAAATTTAGAAACAGAACTAGCTGAAAAAGGATTAACATCTAGAATTGGAATTGGACATACTCGTTGGGCAACTCACGGAAAACCTACCGAAAAAAATGCACATCCACATATAAGCCACAATAAAAAAGTTGTTGTTGTTCATAATGGAATTATAGAAAATTATATTGAGTTAAAAAATTTTTTACCTAAAAATTATATTTTTAATTCTCAAACAGACACTGAGATTATTGCACATTTAATAGAATATTTTTATTTAGAAATTTTAGAATCAAAATTATCAAACAAAGAAAATGAAAATTATCTAACAGCAATTCAAAAAACAATAAAAATGCTAAAAGGCTCATTTGCTATTGCTATAATGTTTACAGATAATGAAAATGAAATTTTTACAGCAAAAAAAAATAGTCCTATGATTCTTGGGATTGGAGAAGATGAAATGTTTGTCGCATCAGACATAACAGCAATTCTTTCCTACACAAATAAATCTATAACATTAGAAGATTGTGATATAGCAATAATTTCAAAAAATAAATATGAAATATTTACTGAAAAAAATATCAAAAAAAATATAGAAAGAGAAATAAATATATCATCTTTAGATCCAATATTGATTGAAAAAAATGGATTTAAACATTTTATGC
>CAYQVV010000145.1:0-2513 GCA_964421155.1 uncultured Elusimicrobiaceae bacterium | reverse complement strand
AAAGGCAAAAATATGGAAACAGATAAAATTATTATAAAAGGTGCAAGAACTCATAATTTAAAGAATATAGATTTAGAAATTCCTAGAAATAAACTGGTTGTTATAACTGGAATGTCTGGTTCTGGCAAATCCAGTCTTGCCTTTGATACGATTTTTATAGAAGGGCAAAGAAGATATATGGAATCTTTGTCTAGTTATGTTAGACAATTTATTGGACAGATGCAAAAACCTCCAGTTGATCAAATAATTGGGCTTTCTCCAGCTATTGCCATTCAGCAAAAAGGAAAAGGGTATAATCCTAGATCAACAGTCGGAACAATGACAGAAATTTTTGATTATATGAGAGTTTTATTTGCTAGAGTTGGAACTCCTTATTGCCATATTTGTGGAGCAGAAGTAAAACCCCAGACAGTTCAAGAAATTGTAGATACAATATTAGGATGGGAAAAAGACTCAAAGATTTTGATAACAGCACCTATAGTTAAAGGGAAAAAAGGCGAATATAAAGAATTGTTTGTTAGAATGCGAAAAGATGGATATACAAAAGTTTGGATAGATGGAGATATTTATAATTTTGAAGAAGAAATAAAGCTAGACAAAAATAAAAAACATAAAATTTATTTGATAATTGATAGGCTTAAAGTTAATGAGGAAAATCGTAGCAGAATTAGTGATTCTGTAGAAACTGCAATAAAAGAAGCCAAAGGTGAAATCGTTGTTTTGAAAGATAATGAAGAAATATTTTTTAGTGAATCTTTTTCTTGTCCAAAATGTGGTGTTAGTTTTCAAGAACTTTCGCCGAGGATGTTTTCTTTTAATAATCCTTTTGGGGCTTGCCCAGAATGCGCTGGGCTTGGTATGAAAATGGATTTTGATATAGATTTAATAATTCCAGACAAGAGCAAATCTATTTTAGATGGTGCAATAAAAGCAGTTGGCTTTGGAGAAATGAGTTATTCAGTTGAAATGTTAGAAAATGTTGCGAAACATTTTGGTTTTTCATTAGATGTCCCGTTTGAAAAATTGTCGGATAAAGCTAAAGAAATTATTTTGTATGGGAGTAAAGGTGAGAGAATAAAATTTAGTTATGAAGATTCTTTTAGAAAGCATGAATTTTGGAAAGATTTTGAAGGTATTTTACCAATTTTATGGCGTAGATATAAGCAAACAGGGTCAGAAGAAATGAAGTCTTGGTATGAAAAATTTATGACGACATACGATTGTCCTGCATGTAATGGAAAAAGATTAAAACCTGAAAGTTTAGCAGTCAAAATTGGTGGAAAAAATATTATTGAAATAAGCGAAATGCAAATTAGAAATATAAAAGAATTTTTTGAAGATATAATTTCCAAAAAAATTTTTGACGAAAAAAAATCTCAAATAGCAAAACCTTTGCTAAAAGAAATAAATGAGCGACTTAATTTTTTGTTTGAAGTTGGGTTGGGGTATTTAAATTTAATGAGAAAATCTAACACCTTGTCAGGTGGAGAATCACAAAGAATACATCTTGCGACTCAAATTGGAGCCGGGCTCATGGGAGTTTTGTATGTGCTTGATGAACCTTCAATTGGATTGCATCAAAGAGATAATCAAAAACTTTTGAGTACAATGAAAAGGCTCAGAGACTTAGGGAATACTGTTTTGGTTGTGGAGCATGATGAAGAAACTATGAGAGAAGCGGATTTTATTGTTGATATTGGTCCTGGAGCTGGGATTAATGGTGGAGAAGTTATTGCAACTGGAAAAATTGATGAAATTATGAAATCAGAAAGATCTATTACTGGAAAATATTTGCGAGGAGATTTAAAGATAGAAGCACCCCAAAAAAGACGAAAACCAAAAAATAAAATAAGCATTATAAATGCTAATGAGAATAATTTGAAAAATATAAGTGTTGATATTCCATTAGGAGTTTTGGTTTCTATTTCTGGAGTTTCTGGAAGTGGGAAATCTACTTTGATAGAAGAAATACTTTATAAAAATTTAATAAATAAAATAAATAGATCAACAAAAACTACTGGGAAATGCGAAAAAATTTTGAATTTAGATTTGATAGACAAGGTTGTAAATATTGATCAGTCGCCTATTGGAAAAACTCCTAGGTCAAATCCTGCGACTTATACTGGAATTTGGACAGATGTTAGAGAATTGTTTGCGACTATCCCAGAATCAAAAATGCGAGGATATAAAGCTGGGAGATTTAGCTTTAATGTGAAAGGTGGAAGATGTGAGGCTTGTCAAGGCGATGGAGAAGTCAAAATAGAAATGCATTTTTTGCCAGATGTTTATGTCGAATGCGATGTTTGTAAAGGAAAAAGATTTGAGAGAGAAACTTTAGAAATAAAATATAAAGGAAAAAATATTGCGGATATTTTAGATATGAGCATAGATGAAGCATATTCTTTTTTTGAAAAAATTCCAAAGATAGAAAAAGGATTAAAATTATTGCAAGATGTTGGGTTAGGATATATGAGATTGGGACAAAGTGCTATAACTTTGTCAGGAGGAGAAGC
>CAYQVV010000144.1:0-2517 GCA_964421155.1 uncultured Elusimicrobiaceae bacterium | reverse complement strand
TTTCTTTATGCAAAATAATAAAAAAGATTTAATAAAACCATCTATAATTAGAAGAATTAAAGTTTTTTGGAAAAATCATTGGGTAAAAGTTTCTATAATATCTGGCGTTGTTTTACTAATAATACTTTCTATAATTGGACTAATGTCTATGGAATCTTTTTATAGAAAAATGACTCTTGCACAAATGCCTATAACCCTACTTTTAACCGCTGTTAATGCTGTAATTTTTGTATATTTTTATATGAATGTTTTCAAAAATGGATTTGGAAATATGAAAAAAGATACTATAGAAAGTGAACAAGTAAATATTAGTTTCAAAGATGTTGTAGGGTTGATAGAACCAAAAAAAGAAGCGATGGAAGTTGTAGAACTAATGAGAGACAGAGCAAAGGTAAAACAAATCGGAGGCAAGGTTATAAAAGGATTACTAATGGTGGGCCCTCCAGGATGTGGAAAAACTTATTTAGCAAAAGCAATCGCTACTGAAGCTAAGGTTCCTTTTATTTCTGTAGCAGGAAGCGAATTTGTAGAAGTTTTCGTTGGAGTAGGTGCATCTAGAGTTAGAAAACTTTTTAAACAAGCAAGAGAACTTGCATATTCAGAAGGCTGTTGTATTATTTTTTTAGATGAATTAGATGTAATAGGAAAATCTAGATCTTTTTCATTTCTCGGAGGAGGAGGAGAAACAAACAGTACTCTAAATCAATTATTGGTAGAAATGGATGGACTAGGAGAAGCTGCACAAAATGTAATTGTAATTGGTGCAACAAATGCAGGAGAAGATGTTTTAGATAAAGCACTTTTAAGACCTGGAAGATTTGACAGAAGAATAATTATTGACAAACCAAATCTAGAAGAAAGAGAAGAGTTATTTAAATATTATTTATCAAAAGTTAAGGCTGATACTTCTATAAATATTGGACGACTTGCAAGAAGATGTGTTTACAAAAGTCCTGCGGATATTTCAAATATAGTAAAAGAAGCTGCTTTGATAGCTATGAGAAATCAACATGATGATGTTCAATACAAAGATTTAAGCCAAGCTATAGAAAGAATAGATTTAGGAATAGCGCATAGACTAAATCAAACAAAATTGGAAAGAGAAATGACTGCATATCACGAAGCAGGACATTTAGTAACTTTATACATATTGCACCCAACAAAAGATGTGTTTAAAGCTTCTATTTTATCTAGAGGAGGAGCTTTAGGAGTTGTTTATCCTCAACCAAAAGCTGAATATCATTCTTTCACAAGAGAAACATTTATTGCTGACATAAAAACTTCTTTAGCAGGATATGTTGCAGAAAAAATAAAATATGGAACTACAACCAGTGGAGTCTCTGCAGATTTTAGAAATGCTGCAACTACTGCTCATGCAATGGTTTGGAATGTCGGTATGGGAAAATCTGGAATAATTGGAGATTATACAGCAATCCCTGAAAATTTATTATCTGAAGAAACAAAAACAAAACTAAACAACGAAGTAAATGATATATTACAAGATTCTCTAAAAGATGTTGAAGAACTTCTGACAAAAGAGTGGTTAATAGTAGATGAATTTGCAAAAGAATTATTAGAAAAAGAAGAACTTGACTTTGACGAAATAGATGCAATATTTGCAAAACATGGCAAATCTAACTCAATAATAAATAATTTTAATAACAAATAATTAAACTAATTCATAAAATTTATCTACAAAAAAAGGATAAAAAAATATGTGCGGAATAATTGGATATATTGGAAAAAGAATAGCAGACAGAGTTTTAATTGATGGACTAAAAAAACTAGAATATCGTGGATATGACTCTGCTGGGATTTGTATTTTTAAAAATAACAAACTAGAACTTTTCAGAAAAACTGGAAAAATTATAAATTTAGAAACAGAACTTGCTGAAAAAGGATTAACCTCTAGAATTGGAATTGGGCATACTCGTTGGGCAACTCATGGAAAACCTACTGAAAAAAATGCACATCCACACATAAGCCACAATAAAAAAGTTGTTGTTGTTCATAATGGAATTATAGAAAATTATATTGAGTTAAAAAATTTTTTACCTAAAAATTATATTTTTAATTCTCAAACAGACACAGAAATAATTGCACATTTAATAGAGTATTTTTATTTAGACATTTTAAAAGATAATTCAAATTTATCAAACGAAGAAAATGAAAATTATTTAACAGCGATTCAAAAAGCTATCAAAATGCTAAAAGGTTCTTTTGCTATTGCTATAATGTTTGAAGACAATCAAGATAAAATCTTTACAGCAAAAAAAAATAGCCCTATGATTCTTGGAATTGGCGAAGATGAAATGTTTGTTGCCTCTGATATAACAGCAATTCTTTCATACACAAATAAATCTATAACATTAGAAGATGGAGATATAGCAATAATTTCAAAAGATAAATATGAAATATTTACTGAAAAAAATATCAAAAAAAATATAGAAAGACAAATAAACATATCATCTTTAGATCCAATATTGATTGAAAAAAATGGATTTAAACATTTTATGC
>CAYQVV010000143.1:0-2532 GCA_964421155.1 uncultured Elusimicrobiaceae bacterium | reverse complement strand
ATAAATAATCCGTTTTATATCAAAATTTACTAAAAAAAATCATATTAAGCGACAATCTAAATAGCTATACTATTAGTTTCGTTTAACATAACAATTATTTTTATTTGTCATTACTGTAAAAATAAAATTTAATGTCATTGACAATAACGAATTATTTGAAAAGTTTTTTATAGATTGATCTTTCTCAAAAAAGTGGACACAAAAAGTTGAGGGATTAATTTATAATAGAATTTTCAAACTCAAAAGGAGTAGAATAATTTAAAAAAGAATGGAACCTTTTTCGTTTATAAAAAATTTCTATGTAATCAAATATTTCAGCTTTTGCATGTTCAATTGTTTCAAATTTTATATGTTGTGTATGCTCAGTTTTTAAAGAATGAAAAAATGATTCTGTAACTGCATTATCATAACAATTTCCCTTTCGGCTCATGCTTTGAATAAAGTTCTTTGATTTTAATAATGTTCTAAAATCATAACTCGTATACTGACTGCCTTGATCTGAATGAAATATTATTTGATTATCAGCATCTTTTAATCCTCTAGTTATCAGTGCATGATTTAATGCTCGGATTATCAACTCTGTTTTTATGGTTGGTGCCATTGCCCAGCCAATTGGATTTCTAGAGCATAAATCTATTATCACAGCTAAATATAACCAACCTTTTTTTGTCGGGATATATGTTATGTCGCTCGTCCATACTTTGTTTATTTTTTCTATTTTAAAATTCTGGTTAAGCAAATTCGGACTTGCAATTGCTCTAGGGTCTCTAATTGTTCTTTTTGGCTTATATTTTTGTCTAATTTTAGAATATATTTTATTAGTTTTCATAATTCTTGCAATTGTATTTTTTGAACAAATATTCCCTTTATTTTTTAAGTCTTGTGTTATCCTCGGGCTTCCATAAATCCCTTTTGATAATTTATGACTTAAAATGATTTTTTCTAATAATTTTTTTTGTCTTAATGCACATTTTGACTCAGGGTTCTTTAAATATTTATAATATCCAGACTTTGACACATTTAATATTGAGCACATTTTCACAACTCTAAATTTAGAGTTGTGTCCTTTTATAAAATCATATTTTTCTCTGGTCTTTTGGAGAAAATGGCTAGTGCTTTTTTTAATATATCTCGCTCTTCTTCTGCATCTCGTAATTTTTTTAAAAGTTGAGACATATTTAAATTTTCATTTGTTCCTTTTGTTGGGTTTCTTTTTTCATATTTTCTGATCCATCCATCTATTGTACTTGCTGGTATTTCTAAATCTCGGGAAACAGCTATTATCTTTTTTCCATTTAGCACCATATTTATTACTTGATCTTTTAATTCTTGTGGATACATCCTTTGGGGTTTTCTTTTTGGCATTTTGCACCTCTTTTTTTTTATTTTATTTCCCTTAGGCTTTTGTGTCCACTTTTTTGAGAAAGATCAAACAACTTTTTGAAATGATTCGATTTGTTCGTTATTTTCAGATACTGCCTCGACTATTTTTGTAATCCCTTGAAATACAATTTTAATCTTTCCAACGCCATCTTTTGGAATCGTCAAATAAACTTCTAAAATACTACCGATTGTTTTAGACAAATCTAAACTTTCGCCTTTACTGTTCAATTTCATGATCAATTTAAACATGTATCCTGTCAAAATCATAGACAAATACGCTACAACAAATGCTATCACAAAAGATAAAAGCTCGTTTAAGTGGAATTGTTTAGAACAAGCAAGCCACATCCATACAAAAACCATTGAAAATCCAGAAATAAAATTTAACAATAGAAGTTTAAATCCATAATCTATTTCTGAATGCAGATCGTCTATACTTATATCGGAATCCGCAGAATCTATGCCTCCCCGCCAATAATTAATAAAATTATTCTGAAAAACAAAAAAATCGTGCCAAATATTGCAGTGCTCCAAAAAATCAGCTCTGTTCCACTAGCATTTTGTAAAAAATTCAAATTCATAAAACCTACGAATTTTTATTGTTTAGATTTTCATTAAAATATTTTAATAATTCAATTAATATTTTTTGTCTTCTTTTATTAAAATTTCTCTCTACAAAACATAATGCAAAAGTATATTCATGTAAATCTTTTTTTATTAAATATAATTTTTTTCTACCGACTTCATAAATTTTAAAACCATTTGCTTCTTTTAAAGTTTCAAAGTTTATATTTTTTTTAATTTTCATTAACTCTTTTTTTTCATCGAATTTATTTTTTTCAATAATTTTTATATGAAATTCCATATTATTTTTTTTCAAGCAATAATCCCAAACGGCTTGTGCAAAAGTAAATCCCAAAGGTAAAGTAATAGGTTTATTATTTAGAAAATGCATTTTAGGTTGTAATTTTTGAACTTTTTTTTCTGCTAATTCATAGCCATCTTTTGATAATAAAATTCTTAAAATTGGGTAACGAATTAATGAAATAAAAAAAGTAATCAACAATAAAATTATAATTGCACCAAAAATAGTTTTTGAAAATTTTTTTTTGTTTTCTAGTTGTTCAATGTCTAAATTATATTTTTCTA
>CAYQVV010000142.1:0-2586 GCA_964421155.1 uncultured Elusimicrobiaceae bacterium | reverse complement strand
ATTTACATACCACACAGTTAAAGTGAAACCCGAAAAATTTTTGTAATTTTTATAATATTCCTCCTCTATAAATTTTTTTTAAAATTAAAATTTTAATTTTTTTTTGCAGTAAAGGTGTGATTATGAAATTTTAAAAAATTAAAATTTCAAAAAAAAGTAATAAAATCAATCATTTTTTATTCTTTTAAAAAAACGAACTTTAATGCAAGCAATAATTTACAGCAAAATATCATCCAAATTTTTCTCTTGTCCCAAAACTTCTTTCTTTATATTATTTGAATTTGTTATTTTATAAATATAAATTGAATCTGTATCTTTGTCTATAATTTTATTTATCAAAGCTAAACATTTAGCTAATTTTGATTCTTGTATATCTCCTTCAAACAATGAATTTTGCGTCCAAGTTAAAAATTTTTTCAATATTTTTCTAACTTTTGTAATTCTATATTGCTCTGTTATATCATATGAAATTATTACAAACATTTTACCACCAAACTTTTAAAGGATTATATTCTTCATCGCCAATAAAATGCTTTATTAATTTATAACATTCCAATCTTATAAATCCTCTATACGAAACATTTCTTTTCAATTTTCTATGTTTAATTGTTGTTTTTAATTTTTCGTCATATTCTCTAACAAAAATTTTCTTGCCTTCTTCTGTCAAAGAGCAAAAACATTCTTTCATTTCAAAACATTTTTCAGTTATCATTCTATTATTAACTAGACTGAAAATTAATGGATCAATTATAAGTGGTTTAAAGATCTCTGCAATGTCTAAACTTAAAGAGAATCTTTTTGTTCCAGGTTCGTGCAAATAGCTGATTGTTGGCTCTAGTTGAGTTTTATAAATTTCACCTAAAACAGTTGTATACATTAAACTATTTCCAAATGAAATCAAAGTATTTGTAGGATCTGTTGGAGGTCTTTTTTCTCTATTTCCCATTCCAAAATTTTTTAAAATTACATTAAATGATTGGTAATAAATATTGCGAATTCGTCCTTCCACCCCCATCAATTCATCTACTTTTTTTACATTATCTAACAATTCTTTTTCTTTTAAAATTTTTTTAATAAAAATATCTGTTTCTTTATATTTTCGTAAATTTCTACAAATATGATGAACCGCGCTTTCAATAAATTTTTTTGCAATATTTAAACGCTTTGAATAATCAGTATAATTTTCAACTTGATTGACTATCAAAAATCCTGATTTTTTGCTTTTTCGTGGATAATAACTTCCAGAATAAAAGCCATAATAATTATAAAAATTTAAAATAATTTCATATCTCGTCAAATAATCCAAAAGTTTTGAATTTATGTTTATTTCGCCAAACAAATGTAATTTATCTATCTGTTCAACTGGCAAAGCTTTTTTGTTATTCTCGCAATCAACAAAGTAAATCGTGTTTTCTTTTCTTTGTAATGTCCCATTGCTGAAAATATAGTAATCTCTCATAATTATTATCCTTTTAATTTTTAATAATATTCGTCATATTGCCATTTAATTGGATTATTTACAATATATTGACGAATGTTAAATAATTCTTTTTCATTTCTGATAATTCTGTCATAAAATCGTGCTTGCCATTGAAAAAATTTTTCGTTTTGCATGTTATTAATTTGTTTTGTCGTTGTCCCTTTAAAACCACGAATTATTGAAGCTAAATTATTTATTTGTGGACCGAATTTATTTGAAAATTGTAGAGACGCATTGCAATGCGTCTCTACAGAATTTATTATTATTATCCCATGTATATGATTAGGCATAATTATAAATTCATCTAATTTAATATTTTTTCTTATTATTTCTGTATTTTTCAATTCATTTAATACTATCTCTCCTATTTTATTTAAAATCATTTGTTCATTCTCAATTTTTCCAAAATAATGTTGTTTATTTTTTGTGCATATCGTCACAAAATAATATCCATTCTGTGCATAATCGTAATTTTTCAATCGTGTTGTTGGTATGCGATATTTATTTTTATATTTTAAATTATCCATAAATTTTCCCCATTCGTAGAGACACATTGCAATGTGTCTCTACAATAAACAATCATTCGCCTGCCAAACAGAATTCATAATATGCGCATTTTGTGCAATATTTCAATTTTTTGTATTCTGGCGGATTTGTATGTTCGCATATTTTTATTATATCATCTAAAACAAATTTTATTTTCTGCTCTATTTCATCTGTTAATTCAATTTCTTCTCGTCTTTTCTCTTTGACATAATTTATCATTCCTTTTTTGATAATTCCCTTTTGCTTCAAAAAATACAAATAATAATAAAGCTGCATTTTGTCAGCTTCTTCCATTTTGCTACTCAATTTTATTTCGCGAATATAATCCTCACTCGCCAAATCAAGCATAATTGTATCATCAATCAAAATTTCTCTTTCTTTTTCTCTAGGATAAGCTGTTTCGTGCAAAATTTTACCAATGCTTACTCTTTCGCTTAAATTCTCAAAGCCAAGACCTTTTGCAAAAAGCCAGAGCTTTCGCTTGCAGATGAAATAGTAATTTACTTTTATACCTTGAATTTTAGGTAAATCGTTTGTGTTGTTTGTGTTTTGCATATTTT
>CAYQVV010000141.1:0-2617 GCA_964421155.1 uncultured Elusimicrobiaceae bacterium | reverse complement strand
ATTTCTATAATCCAACTAGAACAATAGGTCAAAAATTTTTAGATGCTTTAAGAGGTTTTGGTTATTCATTGATAATATTACCAATGGAATTATTGAAATTTTTTGAATGGATATTGATAGATCCAATAGTAGATGCTGTCGGTGGAACATCTGCAGTAAATAAATATTGTGTATCAGGATCTACTATTGTTAATTTGTTGTTGGTAGGACCAAGTACTCAATATATACAACCAGCAAAAAAAATAAAAACATATGACGAGATATCAAGAGAAGTAGATGATGCAAAAGCAAAAGATGCACTTGCAGGTAATAATAATAAATTTGAGGCTATTAAAGCAAGAGCAGAAAGATTAATTCAAGAAGCAATAGATGAAGAACTAGCCCAAAGAAGTATAGGCGGAAAAAGGACAGAAATTACAAATTATGGAAATGTATTAGATGATGGAGTAACACCTTTTTATTTGAGGAGAGGATCCGCTCCAGTAACAGATGCTGATTTTCAAAAACTTCAAGCTGATGGAGTGAAGGTTGTGTTTAATCTTATAAAATTAACAGAACATTCTACTAATGCTACTTTTTCATCTAAATATGGAGAAGGACACAAAATTCTTGCAAAATTGCATGATATAGAAGTTGTAGATATTCCATTATTAGATACAGTAGCTCCTACACAAACTGAAATAAATACATTTTTAACCAAGATGGATGAAGTTGAGACTAATGGACAGAAAGCATATATACATTGTAAAGGTGGAAAAGATAGAACAGGTGTTATGGTTGCTCTTTATGAGATGTATAAAGGGAAAAGTGTAGATGAGGCAATTGAAGGAATGAATCAATATGGTTATGATTCTTGGGGACGAGGAACTGTTTGGGGTAGAGAACATGCAGTTATGGGGAATTTTATAAGGAGCAATGGGCAAAATGCGATAAATGCATATAAGAATGCAATAAAAGATGCAGAAGGAAAGTATGAATATAATGAAAAATATCCAGCAGTATCTTTTACAGATATAAGAAGTTTTAGATTAGAAACAAAAAGAATATCAAATGATATGACAACCCAGATTGTTATGAATAAGTTAGATGAAGAAAAATTAAAAAAAGGTGATGTAACTGAAAAGCAAAAAGAACAAGAAAATATTTCAAAAGCTAAAACAATGTTCTGGACAGGATTTGGAATAACAGCATTTTTGGTTGGACTAACTATATTGGCTAGTATATTCTCTTTTGGAGCAGTATGGATAGGTATTTTTGGAGTTTTAGCATTTGTTAGTTTAGGAGCATTTATATATTTAATGACTCTAAAAGATGTAAATAAAAAAGGAATCTGGGATTATGTAGGAGCAAGTTGGATAAATTCTATTATGAACTTTTTCTCTTCAGATACATCAAAAGTAGAAAACAAGCCTTCAAAATGGGCTACAGCATTTAAAATTATCGGAGGGTTAGCACTACTTGCTGGAGGAATAGCATTATTAATTGCATTCCCTGGAGTTTCTACTTTGGTAGCATTTGTTTTTGGAGCTATCATTATAGCAGGACTTTTGATGACATTGTCAGGATTTGGAGATATAGGAAAGACAGGAAAACTTTCTGTTTCAGCAGCTGTTTTTGGAATATTATTGACTATGACAATACTTTCAGCAACAGGATTGGTATTTGCTACAGGGTTGGGAGCTTTGGGAATATTGGCAATATTTACAGCTATAGCAGGAATATATTTATTATATAATATTATAAGTGCTATAATAACATCTAAAAAAGAAGTAGCTTTCAATCGTGCAACTAAAGTTGAACAGGAGTCAGATAGAAAATTCATAGAGAGAAAATTACGAGAATATAAAGTTTGGACAGATGAAAATAATGGAGATTTTAAACCTATTTTTGATTCAATGGATATAAATACAAAAAATTGGATGAAAACATTATATTATTTTGATAATGAAGATGTTAGAAATAGATTTTTGAACCTTGTAGACAAATCTGAAGATTTGGATAAATTTTTTAATAATATTAATGCGGGATTAAATATTGCAGAAATAATTTACAATATTGAAATTATAAAAGGTAATTATAATAAAGTTAATCTAAAGCAATTACAACCTATGTTAACTTATTTGCATAGAGTAGAAAAAAGTGGATTAATTTTTGATGGAAGCATAAATAGCGTTATAGGCTTAGCTCAAGGAAGATTTACTGAATTAGAAAGGTTTGCTAAGGTCCCAGGACCTCATAATAATTTGCCATTTCAATTTTCTTTATATAAAGTAAAAGATTCAAAAGAAGAAAAAGCAAAAATAGCTTCAAAATTAAGTGTTTTAGATTCTCCAATTAGACAGACCGCTGCTATAAAAAATTTCTCTCCAGGGTTATCAAGTATAATGGGGCCTAAATTATATGTTGAAGAACAACAAATACAACTTCGAGGATTTGCAGAAGGCTCTAGTGGGGTAGATTTATTTAAAAGAGCAGTTATGTTGAATACTGTAGAATTATTGGAAGAAATAGGATTGAATGTGAGAGAAATGAGAGAGAGAGTAGAGGAAATAATGAACGGAGCAATAAATAGATTAAAAATAACAGAAGAAATGGCAGAAAGGTTGATGGTAAGAGG
>CAYQVV010000140.1:0-2688 GCA_964421155.1 uncultured Elusimicrobiaceae bacterium | reverse complement strand
AATCCTACTTTTTTAAGCTAAAATTTATATATTTTGTAAATCAAAAACCTTTGCAGGTGTTTTGTAATTTAACGATGAATGAGTTCTTTTTTCGTTATAAAATTTTATATATTTTGTAATTCCCATTTTTGCCGATAGAAAATCTTTATATTTAAATATATGGAAATTTTCATACTTCAATGTTCGCCAGAATCTCTCAATTATTATATTATCTGCCCATCGTCCAACAGAATCCATTGAAATTTTGATTCCATTAGTTTTTAAAATTTCTGTGAAATTTTTACTCGTAAATTGACTGCCTTGATCACTGTTAAATATTTCAGGTTTTCCATATAATTTTATTGCGTCTTCTAATGCATCTACACAAAATTTTATATCCATTGTGTTTGAAAATCTATAACTCAATATTTTTCTAGAGTACCAATCAATTATTGCCACAAAATATATATATCCTGTCTGTAATTTTAAATATGTAATGTCCGTAGACCAGACTTGATTCACTTTATTTATTTTTAAATTTTTCAGTAAATACGGATATTTCTTATGTTCTTTTTTTGCTATCGTCGTTATTTTTTTCTTTGGATATATTGCTGTCAAATTTAATTCTTTCATATATTTTAATACTAGATCTCGTCCTATTTTTATATCAGATATTTTTAACTCATTATATATTCTTCTATATCCATAAAATGGAATATTTTCAAAGATTTCTTTTATTATATTTTTTATATTTTCTTTTTTAGTTCTATTATTTGTTTTGCTCTCATAATAATAGCTACTTCTCGCTACGCTTAAAATTTTACATTGAATCTTTATGTCTAAAATTTCTTTTTTATCTATAATTTTTTTTCGGTTATTCAAATCTAACTTCTCTAGATTTTTTTTAGCCCAATCTAACTGACTCGTTATTTTTCCTAATTGTTTATAAAGTTTTTTTTGCTTATTGTTAAGATTTTTGATTTCTTCTATATATTTTTTGCTTCCTTTTTTCGGATTTATTGCTAAATTTATATTTTCTAAAAATTGTTTTTTCCAATCGCGAATTGTTGTTTTATGTAACTTATATATCGATGCAATTTCAGCTATTGTTTTTTCTTTTTTTAATATCTCTAATATTACTTTTTTTTTATATTCATCTGAATATTTTATTTTTTTTAACATTCCCCCCCTAAAAAATTTATTTTATTTTTTAAGGGGTTTCTTCTCAAGTTTTTCTGTTTAATATATTCAGTCCATTACAAATTAAAATATGGATTTTAAAATATATAAAAATTTGTTATAATTTAAATCTTTATAAAATAAAACTAAAAAGGATAAAATTTATGTTTTTTGTTGGAAAAGATTTACAAAAATCTGGGAATATTTTTGGGGAAATAGGAGTTACTTCAGATAAATCTATAACTCATAGAGCTTTTATGCTTTCTGCTATTTGTAAAGGTGAGAGCTATATAAAAAATCCTCTTATGGCAGAAGACTGTTTTAATACATTAAAAGCTGTTGGGAAAATGGGTGTAGATTTTAAAATTTTAGAAAATGGAGATGTTTTAATAAAAGGAATTGGTCTTAATAATTTTAAAAAATCAGAAATAGATATAGATCTTGGTAATTCAGGAACTGGGATAAGACTTTTGACAGGGCTTGTTGCAGGACAAGTAGGTTTATCTACAGTTTTTACAGGAGATAAATCTTTGATAAAAAGGCCAATGGATAGAATTATAAATCCCCTTTCAAAAATGGGAGCAGAAATTCTATCTAATAATGGAAAAGCTCCATTAAAAATTATTGGACAAAAACTTAAAGGCATAACTTATAATTCTCCTGTTGCTAGTGCACAGATAAAATCTTGTTTGCTTTTGGCTGGGCTTTCAGCAGATTCAGATACTACTGTTATAGAACCAGCTCAATCTAGAAATCACACAGAAAATCTTTTTGAATATCTAGGCATTAATATAAAAATAAAATCTAATGAAATTACAGTTAGTCCATTAAAAAAACAATTAGAAGGTCGTGAGATTTTTGTTCCATCAGATATTTCAAGTGCTTCATTTTTTATTGTTTTGGGAATTTTATCATCAAAAGAAGGAATTTTAATAAAAAATGTTGGGCTAAATCATACTAGAATTGGCATTTTAAATGTTTTGAAACAAATGGGAGCAGATTTAAAAATAGAAAATGAAAGAAAAATTTCTGGGGAAATAGTCGGAGATATATTTGTTAAAAAATCAAAATTAAAAGGAATAGAAATTTCTGATAAAAACTTGATTCCTAATATTATAGACGAGATTCCTATAATTTCTGTAGCAGCGATTTTTGCAGAAGGAAAAACAATAATAAAAAATGCAAATGAGTTAAGAGTCAAAGAATGCGATAGAATTTCTGCAATAAAAAATGAATTTTCAAAATTTGGAGCAAAAATTACTGAATGTGAAGATGGCTTGATAATTGATGGACAAGAATTTTTAGATTTTGAATCTGAAAAAGTTAAAGCTATTAGTTATATGGACCATAGAATTGCAATGTGCGAAGTTATTTTAGGAATACTTGGGAAAGGAGAAGTAGAAATAGACGATATAGATTGCATAAATACATCTTTCCCTACATTTTTTGATTGTTTAAAGAATTTAGGAGTAGAACTATGAATATCATTACAATAGATGGTCCTGCTGGTTCTGGAAAATCTACGATAGC
>CAYQVV010000139.1:0-2817 GCA_964421155.1 uncultured Elusimicrobiaceae bacterium | reverse complement strand
TCATTTTTTTTCCTAGATTAAAAAATTTAAAATCTTAAATTAAAATTAACTGTAAAATTAAATACATTTTTTTCTTTTTCTTTATTTTCTGGGGCTTTTATTGTATTTCCAAGAGAACAATTTATATTAAAATATTCTCCATAATATCCAGATAATAAATAACCATATCCAGCCATTTCTTCTGTTGGATCTACGCTTTTAGCATAAATCTTGCCATAGTCATAAAAAATACCAAAATTGGTATTATATAAAATATAATTTAAAATATTGTTTTTAAAAAAAGGCATAATATTTATTATCTTTACTTTAAATTCATTATTCAAATTAAAACCTGAATCCGAACTAGGGCATCCATCTTTAAAACTTCTAACATTAGGACTAAATTGCTCACTTCCAAATAAATTATCATAAGAATACTGACCTCTAAAGCTAAGCATATAATTCAAAAATGAAAAATTTTTATTACAATATCCAGAAAGTCCTATTTTTTTATACTGTGCCAAAGGATCTTGAGGTTTCACATATTCATCATCTTTTTGTGCATCCCAAAAATCTAATCCCTCATAATAACTAAACCTAAAAAACATAGCGCCTTTATTTAAATAAAAAGTATTTTCAAGAAATAATTCCATAGGTGTTAATATTCTACTTCCATAATATAATTTTTCATTATTCATATAATTTTTTGTATTTTTTTGCTCTAAAGATGTTCCAGAATTCAATTTATAAATTTTATTTCTAAAAAGCATTCTTTTTATAGTTATTTTTGTATTAAATGTTTCTCCATTACTTTTAACATTAGATTTAGTAATTAAATATGTAGAATTATTATAGCTAGCATCTATATTCCAATACCCAAAAGGAATCCCTAAACTAGCAGAATAATTTCTATTATAAAAATCTTCGTTATCTTTGTATCCTCTTGAATAATCAAAACAAATATTATCATTCAAATGAAAAATATTATCAAAATCTAAGCCTGTTGTGGCTTTATATCTATTATCTTCTGTTCCATTATTATTTAATCCTAAAAAAATCTCATTCTTTTTAGATTGATTATTAATTATTGAAACAATCAGTTTTCCTTCTTTTTCAGAAGGGAGAATATTCATTGTTGCATTATTTGACTTAAGCCTATTAATCTGCTCAAGCCCTTGCTCAATATCTCTAATATTTAAAATTTCGTTTTTTAGTAAAGGAAATGCCATAAATAATTCTGATTTTTTATTATTTTTTTTTTGAGAGTCAAATTCAAAATTATCAATCTTTCCTTCAACTATATTTATCATTAGTATCTCATTATCTATTTCTGAAAAATCTATTGCTGGATTAGAAGATACATAGCCCTTGTCAAAATACAGGCTTGTAATTTTATTTTGCAATTCTTTCAAATCATTTTTTGATAATTCTTTGTTTTCAAATGTTCTGATAATTTTTTGAATTTTTTTAGACTTAATTTTTGTATTACCAGAAAAAATTATTTTTTTTACAAAAATTTTATATTTGGTATTTTTTTCATCTTCTGTTCTTTGTTGTTCTTTTAACTTCTCATCTTCTAATCTTTTCATTTCTTTTTCAATTTCTTTTTGTTTTCTCTGCATCTGTTTTCTTTCTTCTTCAAGTTGATTTTTCATTGTTATTATTTGCTGATTTTCCAATGCAGTTCGTTCAACATCTGTTAATGCATAAATTTTAAAATTTAAAAACATAAAACATATTGAAAAAATAATTAATATTTTCTTATTAAATCGCATAATTTTATTTCCAAATATTAAAAAGTATTTTAATATTAATAGTATTATATTTTGTATTTGTCAAGATTTTTTTTATAATTTTTAGTTAATAAAGTAAAAGTTTTTATTATAATTATTTATTAATCAACTATCATTATTTAAATGTTTTTTTTATTACAATATTAATATATTATGTGACATATAAACTAAAAATCCCGATTAATATCGGGATTTTTAATTATTTATTTTTAAACTAAAATAATAAAATATTTTTCACTTTCATTTTAAAAAATTCATAATTTAAAAAAAACTAAAATTCTTTTGCATTTTTTCCTGCTTTAAATATATTTTTATCATCTTTATATTCGAACCTTGTCAAATATTTTCCTTCACTTTGTTCTTTTACTTCTATTTTTACCCTAGGCAATTCTAATCTTTCTCCAGCTTTTACTTCAAATGATAAATATCTAGGTTCTTTTGTTTTTTTATCTAATCCATTCCTCATTAAATAATGTCCAAATTCACTAACTATAAATCCTTTTCCATCTGCTATTTGATACGAATCTAAATAATATATTCCTTCATCCAATAATACTGATTCTAAATACGGATCTCTAAAGCCTGCATTCATCATTAATGCTCCTTTACTATTCCCTCCTACATAAAAAATTTTACCTTTCTTTCCATCAGCTTCCATTTTTCTCCAAAATGTCAATGCTGATTTACCATTCCCTTCAAAATAAAAATCTACACTAGCTGGATTTGTTGTTTTTACCCTATATTCAGTCAGCATTGCACATCCACAAATAAATAACGATGTAATCATAAATAAAAACGATAACTTAATCATTTTCTTCATTTTTTTCTCCTGTTTTTTTATTATATTTATCTTAATCTAAAAAAATAACTACCTTTATAATTTTTTTTATATTTTCAAATCTCATTTAATTAATCAAACTCCATTTTATTTATAAAAAAAATGACATTTCTTAAAGTATTAATATTTGATTTTATTATTCTATATTCAAAATGATCTTCCTCAAAAAAGTGGACACGAAAAGTTCAGGAATTAATTTATAATAGA
>CAYQVV010000138.1:0-2822 GCA_964421155.1 uncultured Elusimicrobiaceae bacterium | reverse complement strand
ACATAAATTCAAAAATAGAAGATTATCCGGGGAAGAAGAATAGAGAGAAAATGAGCGAGATTTTGAAAAGGAGGAAAAATTTTAATGACATTAAAAGAAATGATTTTTAAATGTTTGAAAGATAATGCAAATACAAAATTTACTGCAAGACAAATTGCCGAATATATTGTAAAAAATTTTCCAGATGAAACAGAAAGAAAGAAAAATAATTCCAAGAATAAAAATTTAGATATTATAGATCAATATTCGTGTGAAATTCCAATACAAAGGGATGATTTATTAAAAAATTATCCTAACATAAAAAGTACAGATGAAAGACCAAAAAAATTTTATTATACAGATTTATCAGAAAAAGAAGAAATAAAAGAATTAGAAGAAACGAAAAAAGAAATTGATTTATATCCTGTTTTTATAGAGCTTTTAAAAAATAAGGCTTTATTTGGAAAAAGAATTGATGAAAAAACTGGGACCAACAGAAATGGGAATGGCGGAAATAAGTGGTTATATCCAGATATAGTTGCAGTTGAAAGTTTGATTGAAAATTGGGAAGATAAAACAAAAACATTTGCAAATGAATGTTTAACACAAAAAATAAAAATATATTCATATGAAATAAAAACAAAAATAAATATGTCAAATGTTAGAGAATGTTATTTTCAGGCAGTTTCAAATTCTACTTGGGCAAATTTAGGATATTTAGTAACACAAGAAATAAATGAAGATGCAAAAAATGAATTGAAAATTTTGAGTTCTTTATATGGAATAGGCTTAATTATTTTAGATTTAAATGAAAATGATTTTTATATAGATATCCCAGCGAAAGAAAGAGAAAATTTAGATTTTAATATTGTTAATAGATTAATAAAGGAAAATAAAGATTTTAGAGATTTTATAGGTGTAGTTTCTGATTTTTGTAAAACTAATTCTATAAAAATTTTAAAAAATATGAATAACAAATAAATTCAATAAAATTTAGAGGTAATAAAATGACAGTAAGAGTAAGATTTGCACCAAGTCCTACAGGATTTTTACATATTGGCGGAGCTAGAACAGCTCTTTATAATTATCTATTCGCAAGAAAAAATAACGGAGAATTTATATTGAGAATAGAAGACACAGATGAAGCTAGATCTACTGAAGAATCTGTTTTGGCTATTTTGCATGGTATGAAATGGCTTGGACTTGATTGGGATGAAGGGCCAGTTTTAAATGCAAATGGAACAATGGGGCTAATTGGAGAATATGGGCCATATTTTCAAACTGAAAGAATTAGTATGTATCAGAAATATATTCAGCAACTTTTGGATGAAGGGAAAGCATATAAATGTTATTGCAGTGTTGAAGAATTAGCGGAAAAAAGGGAATTAGCAAATAAAGAAAAAAGACCGCCTAAATATGACAATAAATGTAGAAATTTAACGAAAGATGAAATTGCAGAATACGAAAGACAAGGCAGAAAGCCAGTTATAAGATTTAAAAATTCAGGAGAAGGGCAAACAATATTTCAAGATATAATCAAAGGCGAAATAGTTTTTGAAAATAGCTTGTTAGATGATTTTGTAATCGTGAAATCTTCTGGTATTCCAATTTATAATTTTGCGGTAGTTTTGGATGATGCATTAATGAAAATAACACATGTGATAAGAGGCGATGATCATATTTCTAATACTCCTAGACAAATTATGATTTATAAAGCTTTGGGTTTTGAATTGCCTCAGTTTGCACATATTCCTATGATTTTGGGGGGAGATGGAGCAAGATTGTCAAAAAGACATGGTGCAACATCTGTTTTGGCATACAAAGATATGGGATATTTGCCTGAAGCCTTGGTTAATTATTTGGCTCTTCTTGGATGGTCTACTAGCGACAGTCAGCAATTATTTGAATTTCAAGAACTTATCCAAAAATTTGATCTTTATAGATGTAATTCAAGTGCATCAATATTTGATGAAAAAAAATTAGTTTGGATGAATGGAGAATATATTAGGGCAAAGTCTTTGGATGAATTTACAAAAATGGCAATTCCTTATTTGCAGAAAGATAATCTTTTTAAAGAAAATTTTAATGATGAAGATTTTGAAAATTTGAAAAAAATTATTGCTCTAGAACATGAAAAAGTAAAATATTTGACAGATATTCCAATGCTTTATGATTTTATGCTTAAAGACGAGTTCATTTATGACGAAAAAGATGTAGAAAAAGTTTTTAAAAAAGATGCAGAAAAAACAAAAAATATTTTAGAAGGGATGAAAAAAGAATTAGAAATGACAGGAAGTTTTTCAGCAGAAAATCTTGAAAATATTTTTAGAAATTATGCAGAAAAAAATGATTTAAAAACAGGGGCTATTTTTCATCCAGTCAGAGTTGCTACTTCTGGAAGGACAAAAGGCCCTAGCTTGTTTCATTATTTAGAAATTTTAGGGAAAGAAAAAGTTTTGAATAGAATAGATTTTGCTTTGGCAGAATTTTTGAAATAATTCCTTTAAAAAATATCTGGAGATAATAAAAAATTTAGAAATAAATGGAGATTTTTATATGAATTGTAATATTTTAGCTAATATTTTTAAGAATAAAAAAGTAATTTTTATTTTTTTATGTTTTATATTTTTATTTTTTTCTAACATTTTTTGTGCCTCAAATAATATTTCAGATATAAAAATAGAAGGATTAAAAAATTTTGATGAATCTATAGTATCAGATGAAATTAGCATAAAGAAAAAGCAGTTGATAGATAATAATAAAATTAATGATGATATAAGAAAAATTTTAGGGACAGGATATTTTGATGATGTTGCAGTAGAGACAAAAATAGATTCAAAAGG
>CAYQVV010000137.1:0-2859 GCA_964421155.1 uncultured Elusimicrobiaceae bacterium | reverse complement strand
AAAAAATACGAAAATGAAGCAAAATATTATGAAAATCAAATAAGAACTTTAGTAAATGCAAAATCTGAATTAGTAGATGGAAAATGGTCTAATGTAGTTGTTGTATCAGAAATGGTTGGAAATGAACCTAGAGCAACTTATTTGCCTTTAGATGAATTTGTTTTAAAAGAATTCCATCTAATAGGAATTCCAAAAAAATTAGATGTGAAAAGAAGATTTATTACAGAATCTGAAAAAGCAAAATTAGCTGGTTCTAATGATATAGAAAAAGAAAAATCGGCAACCGATATATTGAATGCTAAAGCAGAAGCCTTAGGTACTGTAGCAGTTGGAGATGTATTTGATGGAGCTAGCAATGTAGTTTGGGATTATTTTATGAGTTTACCAAGAAGAGAAGGAATGCCATTATTGGAAGAATGGAGAAGGTTTAATACATTATTTACTTTGATGAAGAAAACACAAATGTCAACATCAGGTAGTTATAATACTTATAATTATAAAGCACAAACAGCAGGAAATAATGGGCAGTTTGATTCTTTATTTTATATGACAGATGAAGAAGTAATAAGACTTTTTGAATCATTATCACAATATAATATTAATTTTTATGATATAAAATTAAATGTTAAATATGAAAACTCAAAATTTGTTTGGGCAAATGATAGAGTAGACGGAATAAATTTTGGTGAAATTATTGATAATATAGATAGTATATATACAAATAATGGACAAAAAGATCTTTTAACTCGAGCATTAATGAATTTTGTAGATCCAGAATCAGTAGCATTGCAATATAATGAAGACGAAGAAGGTTCTGTTAAAACTGCAACTTCTAAAATACAAAAAGGCACAGAAGATGAATTTGTAAATATAATAAAGAAAAGAAGAGCTATAGATACATTTGTAAATGTGGGAATTGGGATTTTAGCTATTTCTTTAGCTGTAGTTGTTGCAGCAGCATTTTTTGGATTTTTATCATTAGGTGGATGGATGATATTGTTACCAATAGGATTAGTAGTTGGAATAATTGCAGCAATAGTAATAAAAAGTGTAGCAGTAAAAAAAGTAGCAGATACTTTACAAAAGAGTTCTAAATGGAAGATAGTTGGTGGAGTTTTAATGTTTGCTGCAGGAATAGTTGCAGGGGTTTTAGCTGGAATATTTTTAGCTCCAGTTATAGGATTTTCAGGTATATTCGCAGTTGGACTAGGTATAGCTGTTGCAGCTTTAGTTATATATATTCTTAGCTCATTCTCTACATGGAGAGAAAGAGAAAAAGCTTCAAAAGATCCTGGATATGGACAAAATACTAGAGAAGAATATTTTGGTCAAGATAAGAATAAATTATTAACTGTAAAAGGTTTAAACAGAACATTTGCAAAAGATAAGGGTCAATATATGGCGAGATATGGATCTATACAAGGACCTATGTCAATATTATTACAAGTGTTTAAATGGCTTGTTAGTCCTCAATTTTGGGGATTTGATAGCTGGGGAGAATGGGCAAGAAAAGTATTATTGCCTTTTGCAATTTTGTTCGGATCAGCAGTTGTAGTTTTGGCAGTAACTGGAACAGCAGGGATTTTCTCTATAGTAGGGGTATTGATTGGAGCAGCTTTATATGTTGCATTCGTTAGAACTGGTTTACAAAATGGAGAAAAAACAAAAGATGCAGCTTTCTGGATGACTATGCTAGGATTGATTCCATTTGTTGGAATGTTTGTTTACGGATTAATAAAAATTGTAAATAATAATAAGTTATCTACAGGTAAAAAAATAGGTGCAGGAATAGGATTATTTTTCTTGTCATTATTGCCTATTTTAGGACATGGAATATATAACTTAATAACAAAAGATAGAAGCCATAAGGCTAGATACCAAGATAGACAAAAAAGTTTTTGGCATAAAGCAATAGGAACGGCTATAGGATATAATTTGTTGTTATTATTTATAATAGTTCCAGCAATAATGTTGGCAGGAACTTCAGTAATTCCAATAGGGGTTATGCTTGTCATGGGAGTTTTATTTGCTTTGAATATGTTCTTGTCAATATTCAGTTTCCATAATTTTTATACAGCAAAAGAAATAGAAAAACAGAAAAATCTTAAAAAAGACACAATATTGAAACAAATATCTAATCTTGCTATGAAACTAATTACTACAGCAGCATTATTAATAGGATTTATAGCAATGATTTTGAATCCTGGAATTATGATTTTTGGAATTGCAGCAGGAGCAGTTATAGGTGCATTTATTTTGAAAGCATTAGTAAATAAAATTTCAGATAGTGATTGGAAAGCAAGAAAAGGTGGAGACAAAGGCTGGATAATAGGTGGATGGATAGGTTTTGGATTAGTTATTGCAGGTATTATTGGAGTAGCTATAGCATTTACTGGAATTGGATTAGCAATAGCAGTTCCTTTAATAGTAGGGCTTTCTGTATTAGGATTAGGGTTGCTGTTTGCATTAATAAATTCACTAGGAAGAAGCTTAGAAACACAAAAAGAAACAATAAAAGATGAAGTTCATACAGTTGCAGATATAGCAAAACTTTTAGAAACATATCCTGAAGTTTTTAGAGATCCTAGACATGAAGTAATGTTAAAAAGAATAATCACAGCGAATTATAGAAGCGGAAATTTAAATAGAGCTGATTATGTAAAATGGATGAATGTTTTTAATAGAAATACAGCTGTAATTGAGGATGATCTAATTTGGATATATACAAATGATGATAAGGTAGTAAAAATAGAAAAAGGAATAAATGTTGTTGAGTTAGATAAATTAAATATAGATGCAAAATTAAAATCTGAAATAAAAAATATTGTTGGAGTTTCAAGAGGTTTATTAGGTAAAAAA
>CAYQVV010000136.1:0-2875 GCA_964421155.1 uncultured Elusimicrobiaceae bacterium | reverse complement strand
TATACATAAATTTTTTCTCCTTTATTAAGAAGTTTATGATTTAATGCAATAAATCTAACCCTAACTCCTTTAAAAAACTATTATGTTTATTCTCTGCTTCCTTAATCTGTTCTTCTAATTTATTCAATTTATTATTTACATTTTTCAAATCAATATTTTCTTCAGGGGTTGCAGTTGAAATATAACGAGATATATTTAAGTTAAAATCATTTTTTTCTATTTCTTCCATTGATACCCTTTTTGAATATCTTTCTTCTTCTTTTCTGTATTGATAAGTACTTACTATTTTTTTAATATGTTCATCCGATAAACTATTTTGATTTTTCTTCTTTTCAAAATGCTCACTTGCATTAATAAATAATATATCATCATTTTTTTTACATTTTTTAAGTACTAAAATACAAACAGGAATACCTGTAGAAAAAAATAAATTAGGCGGTAACCCTATAACTGTATCGATATTTCCATCTTGTAATAATTTTGTTCTTATTTTTGCTTCTGTTCCTCCACGAAACAAAACACCGTGTGGAAGCACTATTGCCATTGTTCCCTCTTTAGCTAAATAATGAAATCCATGGAGTAAAAACGCAAAATCCGCCGCAGATTTTGGAGCAACTCCATAATTTTTAAATCTAAAATCTTTTTCCGTTTCTTCTTTAGGTTCCCAACGATAACTAAAAGGTGGATTTGCTACAACAGCATCAAAATGAATTTTTTTAGAAGGATTTTCTTCGCTTAGTATATCCCAATCATTTGTAAGTGTATCTCCATGATATATTTCAAATTCATTATCTTTTACACTATGAAGCAACATATTCATTCTTGCTAGGTTGTATGTAGTAATATTTTTTTCTTGCCCATAAATTTTACCAATACCATTTTTTCCTAATTGTTTTCGGACATTTAAAAGCAATGAACCTGAACCACAAGCAAAATCAAGTACTTTTTCCAACTTTTTTTTCAATCCTGTTGTTGGGTCTTGACTATCAAGAGTTACTATTTTCGATAAAATGGTTGATACTTGTTGCGGAGTATAAAATTCTCCTGCTTTCTTTCCACTGCCTGCTGCAAATTCTCCAATTAAATATTCATAAGCATCTCCTAAAATATCAGTTTCATTTGAAAACTTTGAAATTCCTTCGGCAATTTTTGTAATAATGTCACAAAGCTTTTTGTTTCTTTGGTCATAGGTTTTTCCCAATTTATCAGAGTTCAAGTTTACTTCCGAAAACAAACCGTTGAAAGTACTTGAGAAAGATTTATTTTCAATATATTTAAAAGATTTTTCTAATGTTTCAAGCAAATTCTTATTTTGAGTTCTTGCAAGTTCAGAAATATTTTCCCATAAATACACCGGTTTAATTATATAATGCACTTTCTTACGCATTTGCTCTTCAAAAAAATTAACATCTCCCTCATTTTGTTCATACCACTTTGCTAATGGAGTTCTTTTTACTTCCATAATGATATTAGAATCATCTTTATTATTTTTGTTGTTTAGCGAGTGTACAAATTCATCTTTCTTGGTATCGTAGTATATTTCTATAAAGGTTTTTTCTTCTTCCTCGCTTACTTTTGGATAATCTTTTCCCAATTCCTTTTTTACAGAATCAATATAATTATCTGAAAGGTATTTTAAAAATAAAAAAGAAAGCATATAATCTTTAAAGTCATCTGCATTCATTGCCCCTCTTAAACTATTTGCTATATCCCAAAGTATTTTACCTAATTCTTTTTGGTTTTCATCACTCATTATTTTGTACCTCCCTTCCTTTACTTGGTGTAGTTTCTTTTTTGAATATCTCAGGTAGCACAAATTCATATCTATTCAAAAATTCAGATAATATTTTTTTAAATAAGGCTTTTGTATCAGATACCATTTCTATTGGTTCATAAATTGAGTAATTTCCATGACTAAGTAAATTTATAGCCCTTGCGTATAACACTTCATCTTCTAAACCATGAATACAATATGAAAAAGTATCAGAACCAAAAAATATTGCTGTTTTTTCTAAAACACTTCTAAGCATATTAAAATGATATGTATATATTTTATCACTTTCCATTGCTTTTTGAAGTTCGCTTAATATTGCCACGTGATTAAAAAAAGGAGTGTCGTCTGTTGCTTGAAGCATATAAACATCAGTAATTTTATCACGATATAAAAAATATTTTTTAGAAGCATCATTTTTTAATTCATTAAACAATACATTGAAAAATAATCCATGATGTGATGAAATAACAGTTTTTATTTTTTCCTTACCCTTTTTTAGAAGTTTTGCCAAATCACTTGCAACTGCTATTGCATTATTTTCATCTAATGAGGATATTGGGTCATCAATATAAAAATACTTAACCCAATCATAAGTTTCATCACCGTCAATGGCAAGCTCACAAATCGAAAGGTAGATACACCAAATAAAAATATTTTCTTCTCCTCTTGAAATTTTTATATTAGAATTATCATTTTTTGAAAAAGATATAGTCCATTTATCATAATCAATAGAAAAACGAATATTTGTATATCTATCAAGGTAAAAATAAATTCTTTTTTCAAGAGATAATTCTTTAAATCCTTCAAAAAATTTTGATTTTTCATTTATTATTATATGTCTATTAGTGTCTTCTTCTAAATCATTATTCCAAGTAAAAAGGTCTTCTGTAAAAGCATTGAAATATAGTGTATCTCTTGTATCTGATTTTTTTCCTTTTTCTTTAAATTCCATTGACAATCTTGTTTTACCTGTTCCATTATAAGCGTAGATAAGTACAAAGTTTGAGTTATTCAAATCATCTCTTATTCTATTTATTAATAACTTTAATGTTTTATATTCTTGAATTTTTCTCTCATTACTCATGCCTACATCTCCTCGCT
>CAYQVV010000135.1:0-2927 GCA_964421155.1 uncultured Elusimicrobiaceae bacterium | reverse complement strand
TTTTAATCAACAAAAACAAATTAATTTATTTGGTGAAACTTTAGTATATCCTGCTGTTAATCAAGAACAAATAATAGGCAACCATATAGTAGAGGCTTTGCATTTAGTAGGAGATCAAGCTGGAGGAAACTTATTAGGACAAGGAACAGGAGAAATAGTAAAAAAAATAGGAGAAGCTTTATCAGGAGAACAGGGAATAAAATTTGACATTAATAACTTCACGATTTCTATAATACCAGGCTCTGAAATTCAAGATCAATACTTTATATTAGATGAAACTCTTCCATTAAATCAATCATATATAAAAAAACATCCATTTGATGTCGTACATAAAGAAAAAAAAATATATTTCACATCAAAAATGTTCTCACTATTTCAAAAATTACCTAAACAAGTACAAAAAGCAATCATTAACCACGAAATATTAGAAATGCAAGGCAATGCCACTAATGGAAATCAACCAATGACACATGAAGAGGCTATTGTCGCAGATATAGAAAATGGTTGGATGATAAAAATATTAAATTATATATTAAATAATAACTTAGAAGCAGATATTCCAGCCATTTTTAACACAATGATTAATTTTTCTCCTTTGATAGCAGATTTTGAAAAATTATCAAATCTTTTAAAAGATACAGAAGTTAAAAATTTTATTTCATCGTCTAAAGAAGAAGGATTAGCTAATATAAACTTAAATGATTTAGAAAGACAGCAAAAGGAAAATGCTATATCTGCAAGAGACAAAAAAATATTAGAAATATGCCTAATTTTAGAAAAGTATGGATTATTTATAAGAGAATTACATTCAGAACATCTTCTAAAAATGAAATCTATTTTATGGACAGAAGAAGGACAACCAAATCCTGAATCTTCTAAAACTTTCAAAGAAAGTTTTTCATATGCATATAACAAACAATTTTTATTTTTAAAAAAATTATTGTTGGACCCAAAAAATTTTACAATTTCATTAAATACAGAAAAAAAAGAATTAGAAATTGGAGAAGTTTTGAGTGTAATGTTACCTTTAGATTTTATACAATATTGGAGCAAAGAAGAAGTTTCTAAAAAAGGGATATCTAGACAAATGACAAAAATTCAAGCTCCAGAATCTCTATCAAATTTGACATTTACTACAGATAATCATGGAGATATAAATGCTTTTATGTATGCACTTTTGAATTCTGGGGTTGCTAAATATAAACAAGGAGAATCTGCATCTGTTTTTTATAATATACTAACTGGAGAAACAAAAAATTTAGATACTGGAGAAGATTTTACGGATAAAAATTGGCAACTTATTCCAAACTTAGAATTAAATCCAGAATATAATGGAACATTTGTATATGGAGGAGATTGGGCAGATAGGGGAATATATGGCAAAATAATTTTTGCAATTTTATCTAAATTATCAAAATCAGAAAAACCTTCTAATTGGGGCGAAAATAAAAGATTTGTTTGGATTGCAGGAAATCATGATCTCCCTAGACCAGAATTCAGTTATCATTCAACTAAATATTTTTATTCAGAAGCAGTTTTAAAACAAATCATAAGTGGAGAAACTACTTTTGCATATACTCCAGATGGAAAATCTATATTTTCTCATGTTGAAATTGGAAAAAATCAAATATTGAGTGCTTTGAATTATATAGTTAGTAATTTACAAAAAAATGTTTTGATAAAATCAACATTTGAAACAGAAAATGGGAAATTATTAAATTTATTAGAAAAATTAAACGGAAAAGAAAACCTATCAGAATCAGATGTAAAATATTTAGTTGAAATTGCTAATAAATTATTTGTTCTTTATGCTAAAGTTTTATTTGAAGATGGAAAAAGAATAGGAATAAATACATCAGCATATAAATATTTAGAAGCTGATGATGCCAATACAATAAAAAATTTAGCATTTGATTTAACAAATTTATATGCAAAAGTAAAATATAAAGAAAAAAACGATCCATGGGGAATAAATGGAGGGTTGATTGGTAATAGATATGATGATTCTAAATTTGAGCCATTACTTATTGAAAATGGGTTTAGCTTTTGTGGACATACTGCTGATAAAACCCTTATTAGAATAGAAAAAAAAGGATCTATACAATCATTTTGTCTAGATGCAAAACAAAATTATCAAGAAAATAATGATACATCAAAAATAAGCTTTTTAAGAACACAAGACAACTCTTTTCTCTTAATGTTAAAAGATATAGAAATGTCAAAAGTAAAAGGATCTTTTTTTACATTTAAAACTAAACAAGCCTTGTTATTACAAAATTTGTTAGACAGATTTGGAATTGAAAAAGCATTAGAAATATTAAATAATACTTTAGGATTAATTACAGAACCTGTAGTAGCATTACAACAAATAGGTGGAAAATTATCAGGATCAGGAAAAACTTTTGATATATCAAATGCTACGCCATCAACAATACATATAAATGAAAAAATAGTTTTTATATTAAATGATCCAAAATATCTTGCTGAATATCCCTACGATGTAGTGCATACATCAGATCAAATCTATTTCACTCCAGAGATGGCAAAAATATGGGTTACTCTATCTCCAGAAATCCAACAAGCAATAATAAATCATGAAACATTAGAAATGACAGGACTATCTCATCAACAAGCAATTGATGCAGATACAGAAACTGGCTGGATGATAAATGTTATAAATAGACATCTATCTCTATATAAAAACCAAAATATAGATTTGCTAAATCAAGAAATTTCTTTACTTTCTAACATAAAAGCTAAAATAGCTACTACTTTTCCACCAATATTTTCTAATCTAACAGCTCTACAACAAAATATTCAAATGGATCCTATTAATATGGATGCTGAGCAAATAGATTTAATCCTAGATTACATAATTTTAGATAATAAAAAAAGAACTCTAGGGAAAAAAATAGCAGGAAAAGAAA
>CAYQVV010000134.1:0-2943 GCA_964421155.1 uncultured Elusimicrobiaceae bacterium | reverse complement strand
AAATTTTGTGTCTCTACATTATTTTTACTTTATATTTTTTTAGTGAAATGAATAATTTTTATTTTCCTATCATCATATTTTTTATGTCTGTATTATAATCAGTTATTGGCTTTATATCAAAATTTTCTACTAAAACTTTTGTAATTCCATCAGATAAAAAACCGGGAAGAGTTGGCCCAAGCCTAAGTCCTTTTACTCCAAGAAATAGAAGAGCCAGCAAAACTAATACAGCTTTTTGTTCATACCAAGCAATATCAAATGATAATGGTAATTTATTTATATTGTCAAGCCCAAAAGCTTTTTGTAATTCCATTGCTATGACTGCTAAAGAATAAGAATCATTGCATTGCCCAGCATCCAAAACTCTAGGAATGCCATTAATATCTCCTAAATTTAACTTATTATATTTATATTTTGCACATCCTGCAGTTAAAATTACTGTATCTTTTGGTAAATTTTCAGCAACTTCTGTAAAATAACTTCTGCTTTTATGTCTTCCATCACATCCAGCCATAACTATAAATCTTTTTATAGCTCCAGATTTAACAGCTTCTATAATCTTGTCAGCTAGAGATAAAACTTGTTTATGTCCAAATCCACCTACTATTTCTCCTTTTTCTAATTCTTCAGGTGCTTGACAATGTTTAGCTACATTTATTATTTCAGAAAAATCTTTTTGTTTTCCTTCTTCTCTATCTTTTATATATTTGCATCCTTCAAAACCTACTGGTCCACTTGTAAATATTTTTTCTTTATAATCCATGTCTGGTGGAACTAAACAATTTGTTGTAAACAAAACAGGTCCGTGAAATTTTTTAATTTCATCTTTTTGTAAGTACCATGCATTCCCATAATTTCCTACAAGGTTAGAATATTTTTTAAAAAAAGGTCTATAATGTGCTGGCAACATTTCACTATGAGTATAAACATCTACCCCAGTTCCTTTTGTTTGTTCTAATAATTCTTCTAGATCAACCAAGTCATGCCCAGAAATTAAAATTCCGGGATTATTTCTAACTCCTAAATTTACTTTTGTTATTTCTTGCTCACCATATTTAGAATTTGCTTCATCTAAATATGCCATAACTTTAACCCCAAATTCTCCGGTTTTCATTGTCAAAGAAACAAGTTCTTCTACAGAAATATCATCTTTTGCTACATTATTTAATCCTTCAATTAAAAATTCAAAAATTTCTTTCCCTTGCTTTTTTATATTATATCCATGCTCTAAATAAGCAGCGATTCCTTTTAATCCATAAAGAACTAAAGCTTTTAAGGATCTAATATCTTCATTTTCTATTTCAAGCCAGCCTCCAGTTCCATTAGCAGCTTTTTCAATAATTTCATTTTCATTTTTAGGTATCCAGTCAGCATAATTTGGAATATTATTAATTTTTTCTTTTTCTAAAACAAAATTTTTAACCATTTCTTTAAATTTTATAGCTTGATTTATAGAATTGATAAAATCTAATTTTGAAAAATTTGCATTAGTAATAGTCATAAAAAGCCCTTTGTCAATAAAAAGAGCAATTTTTTCATCATACCAGCCATATTTTTTTGCAATTGTTGCCCAAAAAGAAATCCCTTTTAATGTCCAAATAAAAAGATCTTGTAAATTTGACACTTCTGCAGTTTTCCCACAGACTCCTTGTTTAGCAGAACACCCTTTATTTAAAGCTGTTTCTTGGCACTGGTGACAAAACATTTTAAAATCCATAGTTTAATCCTCCCATTTTATAAAATTTATTATAAATATTTTTTAATTAAATTTTTTCTCCAGATATAGAAATTGTTTGAACAGAAAAAGGAACTATTTCATTTGCTTTTAACATAGCTTTTTTTACAATTTCAACCATCCCACCACAACAAGGAACTTCCATCCTAACAACTTTTATACTTTTTAATTTTGCATTTTTTATTATTTCAGCAAACTTTTCTATATAAGACTCTGTATCGTCTAATTTTGGGCAACCGATAGCAACAATATTATTTTTTATAAATTCGTTATGAGTATTTGCATACGAATATGCCACACAGTCTGCAATTATTATCAAATCTGCATTTTTCAAAAAAGGAGCATTAGGAGAAAGTAAATGGATTTGAACTGGCCAATTCCTTAGCTGGCTATTAAGTTCTATTTCATTGTCTTTGTTTTCTTCAATTTTTTTAGTTTTTTCTTTTGGTTTTAAAGACATAGCTTTACTGCTAGGACATCCACATGAATGATCATGATGATTTACTTCAGAATTATTTTCCATAGGATTTTTTATGTTATTATTTTTTAAATATTTTATAGCTTCGTCTAAATATTCTGTTGCTCCATGTTCTTTTAGATGTAAAAGATGAGCTTTTATTGTATTTTCTCCTGCAGGGATTATGTTTTGTTCCATAACTTTAGTTTCATTATATGCCTCAGCTTCTCTTTCTTCTATTTCTATTGCATTTTGAGGGCAACTTCCTATACATGCTCCTAATCCATCACAAAATAAATCGCTTATTAATCGTGCTTTTCCATCTATTATTTTTAATGCTCCTTCAGCACAATCAGGAACACAAGCGCCACACCCATTACATTTTTCAATATTTATTTTTATTATATTCCTTTTCATTTATATAACCTCCTTTTAATTAAGATTTACAACTCTATTATCCTAATTTAAATTAAGATGTCAAGTTTTTTTCTAAATAAAACTATATATCTAAACTGTTTACAACCATATTTCTTCCATTATTTTTTGCATAATATAAAGCGGTATCTGCTTTTTCAAAAATAGAATTTAAATCTTTTCCCGAATCTGGAAATGAAGAAATTCCTACAGAAATAGTAATTCTTTCATTGATTAATATGTCATCATATGTATAAAAAGGTGTGTTTTCTATTATTTTTCTAACTTTTTCAGCTTTTTTTAATGCTAGACTAACAGAAGTTCCAGGCATTAATAT
>CAYQVV010000133.1:0-3172 GCA_964421155.1 uncultured Elusimicrobiaceae bacterium | reverse complement strand
GGAAATATTAAAGATATTACGATTTATGGGCAAGAATCCAATCAAACGACTTGGAAACTTTCAAAGATGAATCTAGCAATAAGAAATATTAATTCTCAATTTATAGCATGGAATACAGAAGGAAGCTTTTTAAAAGATGCTCATCCTGATCTCAAAGCTGATTATATCCTCGCTAATCCGCCGTTCAATCAATCTGATTGGGGACAAGAAATTTTGCAAGATGATGCTAGATGGAAATATGGAGTGCCTCCCGCTGGGAATGCGAATTTTGCTTGGATGCAACATATGCTATATCATCTCGCACATAATGGAGTGATGGCAACAGTTTTAGCAAATGGAAGTTTAAGTTCAAACACTTCTGGCGAAGGAGAAATCAGAAAAAATTTGATAGAAAATGATTTGGTAGAATGTATTGTAGCACTGCCAAAACAACTTTTTTATAATACAGGAATACCTGCTTGTATTTGGTTTCTTCGTAGAGAAAGAGCCTCCCAACCTCCTAAAGGAGGAGTTTTAAAGTCCCCTTCAGGGGATTTAGGGGCTGAAATTCTCTTTATTGATGTTTCGGAAATGGGATTTCTCAAGGATAGAGTGCATAGAGAATTTACAGATGAAGATATAAATAAAATTGCTGAGACTTATCACAAGTGGAGAACAGCCCCTCAATCCCCTAAAGGGGAGGTTTATAGGGACATAAAAGGTTTTTGCAAATCTGCAAAAAGAGATGAAGTAGAAAAACATGGTTTTGTGCTGACTCCTGGTCGTTATGTGGGAATTACGGATGCAATAGATGACGGTATTCCGTTTGAAGAAAAGATGGAGAAATTAACAGCAAAACTGAAAGAACAATTTGAAAAAGAAGAAGTAATGAATGCAGAGATTAAAAGACAATTGGCGAAAATTGGGTTTGAAATATGAATAAAAATATTATAAAACAGAATGAATACAAAGAATTTTTTGTAGAAATTAAACAACAAATTCAAAATGCTCAGATAAAAGCAGCTTTATCTGTAAACAAAGAATTATTAAGGTTGTATTGGAATATTGCCAGTATGATGATTGAAAAACAAAAAAATTATAACTGGGGTGATGGATTTATTGAGCAAATAGCAAAAGATTTGCAAAATGAATTTCCTAATTTAAAGGGATTTTCAGTTAGAAATATTAAATATATAAGACAATGGTATTTGTATTGGACAGAAGAATTGATAATTGGGCAACAACTTGTTGCCCAATTGGATTTAGAAAAGATATTTCAAATTCCTTGGGGACATAATATTTTGATTATCAGTAAGATTAAAGATATAAAAAAAGCTATCTTTTATATTCATAAAACCATAGAAAATAATTGGTCACGAAATGTTTTGATTCATCAAATTGAGAGTAATTTATTTCAAAGACAAGGCGGAGCTATTACAAATTTTAAAGAAAAACTTCCTGATGCTCATTCTGATTTAGCATTGCAAATTTTAAAAGATCCATATTGTTTTGATTTTTTGACTTTAACAGAAGATTATAATGAAAAAGAATTAGAAAATTCCTTAATAGAAAATATAACTCATTTTTTATTAGAATTGGGGCAAGGGTTTTCTTTTATAGGCAAACAATTTAAGTTAGAAATTGGGGATAAAGATTTTTATATAGATTTATTATTTTATCATGTGAAGTTGCATTGTTATGTTGTTGTCGAATTAAAAGCAAAAGATTTTAAGCCGGAATATGCAGGGAAATTGAATTTTTATATTTCTGCAGTAGATGATTTATTAGCAGAAAAAGGGATAGATAAGCCAACTATTGGTATTTTAATTTGTAAATCAAAAGATAATATGATTGTGGAATATTCTTTGAAAAATATAGAAAAGCCAATCGGGATAAGCGAATATACATTAACAAAATTTTTACCAGAGGATATGAAAGCGGTATTGCCAAGCATTGAAGAGATTGAAGCGGAACTTGGAGGCAGAAATGAATAATGAAATAAATTTTAACACCTTAATTAGTTCAATTCATGAAATTGATAAAAACTTTGTTCTTCAAACCAAAAGAGCTATAAATATTAATTTAACTTTAAGAAATTGGTTTATTGGAGCATATATTTATGAATATGAACTTAATGGTAGCGATAGAGCTGAATATGGAGACAAGCTTCTGTTTCATATTGAAAAAAAACTTGAAAATTTAAGTAATTGTAATAGAAGACAATTATATGAATATATTCAATTTTACAAAGTTTATCCTCAAATTGTGGCAACAGTGTCGGCACAATTTGAAAGTCCCATATTTTCTAAAATTAATGCTATTTTTGAAAAAGTGCCCACAGTGTCGGCACAATCTTTAAGCTATACAAATACATTATTATCAAAACTTTCTTATAGTATGTTTAAGCTGTTAATCCCTAATCTTTTTGTTTTTAAATACCAATTAGAACTGCCTAAAAAAGAAGATATGGAAAAATTTATTGAAGAAAAGCTGAAAGAGGCAGAGAATGGAGGCAGAAATGAATAAGATGCCAAGCGATTGGGTGGAGACGAGGTTGGGGGAGATTGCAGAAATTAATCCTTCTGAATCACTAGCTAAAGGGAAAATTGCAAAATGTGTACCTATGGATTGTATATATTCTTTTACAAGACAAATATCAAGATTTGAAGAAAAAGAATTTAATGGAGGTATGAAATTTAGAAATGGGGATACTTTACTTGCAAGAATTACACCTTGTTTGGAAAATGGGAAAACTGCTTATGTTGATTTTTTAGATAAAAATGAAATTGGGTTCGGCTCCACAGAATATATTGTAATTAGAGAAAAAAAAGGATTTAGTGATAAAAAGTTTTTGTACTATTGGGCGATATCTCCAAGATTTAGAGAAATTGCTATTAAAGCTATGACAGGAACTTCTGGGCGACAAAGAGTCCAAATCGATGTTTTGATGAATAAAGATTTTCTCCTCCCTCCTCTCCCCGAACAAAAAGCAATCGCCTCTGTCCTCTCGGCTTTTGATGATAAGATAGAGCTACTGAGAGAGGAAAATAAGACATTGGAAGAGATGGGGCAAACGATTTTTCAGGAGTGGTGTCAGCCCCTAAATCCCCTAAAGGGGACTTCCGAACTCCCCCTTCAGGGGGCTGGGGGGCTTTTGCCTGTGGGGTGGAGAGTTGGTAAGTTGGGGGAAGTT
>CAYQVV010000132.1:1659-3196 GCA_964421155.1 uncultured Elusimicrobiaceae bacterium | reverse complement strand
AAAAATTCTGCTAAATCATTTTCATTCAAAGGATTGCTTTTTCCAAGATTTCTATCTAAGTTTAATTGATAATAAAAAATATTTTTTGTAGGCTCGCCTTTTTCAAAAAATAAAACAACAGTTTTTACTCCAGCTCCAGTAAAAGTTCCACTAGGCATATCTAGGATTGTATGCAGGTTGCAAGTTTCAAGAAGTAATTTACGAAGAGATACAGAAGCATTATCAGTGTTTGAAAGAAAAGTATTTTTTATAACAATTCCAGCTCGTCCTCCAGCTTTTAAAATTTTTATAAAATGCTGTAAAAACAAAAATGCTGTTTCACCAGTTTTTATATTAAAATTTTGCTGAATTTCCGTTCTTTCTTTTCCTCCAAAAGGCGGATTAGCAAGTATTATGTCAAATCTATCTTTTTCTTGAATATCATTTATATTTTCAGCTAAAGTGTTTGTATGCAAAATATTGGGTGATTCTATTCCATGAAATATCATGTTCATTATTCCAATGATATATGCCAAAGGTTTTTTTTCTTTTCCAAAAAATGTTTTTTTCTGTAAAATTTCATAATCATTAGCAGATAAATTTTGAGTTCTCAAATATTCAAAAGCCTCACATAAAAATCCTGCTGAGCCTACAGCTCCATCATAAATTTTTTCTCCGATTTTTGGATTAACAGTTTTTACTATAGTTTTTATTAGTGGTCTAGGAGTATAATATTCTCCGCCATTTCGTCCAGCATTTCCCATATTTTTAATTTTTGATTCATATAAATGGCTCATTTCATGTTTTTCATCTTTTGACTCAAAATTCAAATCATTAACAAAATTTAAAACATCTCTTAGATTATATCCACTCTGAATTTTATTTTTTAATTCACTAAAAATTTCACCGATTTTATAATTGATTGAATTTTCATTTTGAGAATTTTTTTTGAAATTTTTGAGATAAGGGAATAATTTTTGGTTTACAAAATCTGAAAGGTCAGAGCCTGTTAATGCTTTGTTATGATCAAGTTTTTCATTTTCATTTTTAGGACAAGCCCAAACATTCCATTTAAATTCATTTTTTATAATATCTTCATATTTTTCGCCAGTGAGATCTGCAGATATTTTATTTTTTATTTCTAAATCATCTAAATATTTCAAAAATAAAATCCATGAAGTTTGCTCTATATAATCAAGTTCACTACTGCATCCAGCATCTTTCCTTAAAACATCATCAATATTTTTAAAAATTTGTTCAAACATTATTAATATCCTTAAAGTTAGATTAAAAATATAATTTTATCAAAATAATTGTTTTATGTTAATAAATTAAATATAATTTTTTAGATTTTTTTGATTATTGTAAAAAACTCCCCAGTCAGGACTCGAACCTGAAAAACGAGAGCCAGAATCTCGCGTGTTACCAATTACACTACCGGGGAATATATAAATTTTTTGAAATTTTATTTTTAAAATTTTTTTGAATTTAAATTGTAGAAATAACTAAATTATTGTATAGTATTATACAATAAAAATTTAAAAATTTTCAATCAAAA
>CAYQVV010000132.1:0-1559 GCA_964421155.1 uncultured Elusimicrobiaceae bacterium | reverse complement strand
AAAGGTTTTTTATGGAAAAGAAAGAATTAAAATTCGAAGAAGCTTTGAAACAATTAGAAGAAATTGTTGAGAAATTGGAGAGCGATTCTATAGAATTAGAAGAGGCTGCAGAATTGTTTGAAAAAGGCACAAAATTATCAAATTTTTGCCAAGCAAAATTAGAAGAAACAAAACGGAAAATAGAAATAGTCAAAACCAATGAAAACGGAGAAAAAATATTAGAAAATTTTGAAGAAGATGAAAATTCTAATGGAGAATAATATGTCTATACAAAAATCATTATTTGAATATAAATCTAGAACTACAGAATATTTTAAAAAAGAAGATGAGGCAGTAGAAAAGAATTTATTAGAAAAAATCAAAATAAAAAATGCTTTGGAAAATGATAATAAAAATTTACCAGAAATTTCTGAAATGGAGATAGCAAGGCATTTTACAAATCTTACAAAGGAAGTTTATGGTGTAGATAATGGAATATATCCTTTGGGATCTTGCACTATGAAATATAATCCAAAGATAACAGAAAAAATTGCAGGTTGTGACGAATTTAATAATGTTCATCCATATTCTGATTTAAAAAATATGCAAGGGTTTTTAAAAGTAATGTTTGATCTTGAAAGAATGTTGGCAGAAATAAGTGGAATGGCTTATACTTCTTTGACTCCTTGTGCAGGTGCACATGGTGAATTTACAGGGTTATTGATTATAGATAAATATCATAAATTTAATGGAGATTATAAAAGGAATAAAGTTATTCTTCCTAATACTGCGCATGGAACTAATCCTGCATCTGCTAGTGTTGCAGGTCTTGAATCTGTAGAGATTCCAACTAATAGTGATGGGAGTATTGATTTAAAAATTTTAGAAGAAAATTTAGATGAAACAGTTTCAGCATTTATGTTGACAAATCCTAGCACTCTAGGATTTTTTGAAAAAAATATTTTAGAAATTGCAGATATGGTTCATAAAAAAGGTGCTCTTTTATATTATGATGGAGCAAATTTGAATCCATTGTTAGGTATAGCTAGACCCGGCGATATGGGGTTTGATGTAATGCATTTTAATTTACATAAAACATTTGCAACTCCTCATGGTGGTGGTGGGGCTGGTTCTGGCCCAGTTGCTGTAAAAGATTTTTTAAAAGATTTTTTGCCACAGCCTAGAATAAGTTTTTGTGAAAAATCTAATGAATATTTTATTGATGAAAGAAGTGAGAAAAACATTGGAAAAGTTAGAAGTTATTTTGGAAATTTTCAAGTAATTTTAAAGGCTTATATTTATATTTTAATGTTGGGAAATGATGGGCTTAGAGAAGCAGGAGAAAAAGCTATTTTAAATGCAAACTATTTGCTTGCTAGAATAAAGCAAGAAGGTATTTTTAATTATCCATTTGGCGAAAAAACTTGTATGCATGAGTTCGTTCTTTCAGGAGATAATTTTAAAGATAAGCATATAAAAACATTGGATATAGCAAAAAGGATGATAGATTATGGAATCCATCCGCCTACGATTTATTTTCCATTGATTGTTCATGAAGCAATGATGTTTGAACCTACAGA
>CAYQVV010000131.1:0-3210 GCA_964421155.1 uncultured Elusimicrobiaceae bacterium | reverse complement strand
TATAAAATGAATAAAAATTTAGATGAATATTAGATAATAAAAATTTATGTTAAAAATATAAATTCTAAATTTCAAGAAATTTTGATTGCATATATGCTTTATGTTGTATAAAATTTATAAATGTTGTAAAAATTTATAAAAAGGGGAAAAAAAATGAGTAAAATGTTAAATTTAGGGAATTGTTTATTAAGAATTTGTCCTACAAATTCACAAAAAATTGAATATTCAACAAATGATGGACGAAGTTGGATTTATCGTTATCAAAGTTCATCTTGTGGCGATTTTGAAGATTTAGTAGATAATGGGAAAGAAATTTTAGCTATGACTAGTAAAGGAACTTATTATTCAATAAATGATGGAAAAAGCTGGATAAAAAGGAGTTAATAGAATATAAGAACAAGTCTAAAAATTAGAAAATATAGGATGAAAATTGTGAATAAATTTAAATTTAAAAATATAATAATAATAGGACTTCTATTTATTACATTAATGGCATGTAATAAACTTAACTCTAAAAGTGAAGATAAAGGTATTTTAAATATATCATTTAATGGGTATAAAGTAGGAGATACTTTTATTAACAAAGGTTTTAAAAATTTACCTTTAATAAAGGAATCAGATAATTTTTATCGAGCTAAATTAGTTGGCGAGAATCTGATTAGTTTTATTATTAGAACTACTTCAGATAATAAAATATGTGCTATTTATTATGATATTGAGACTAATAATTTGAGTGGTTTTCAAAAACAATTTGAAGAAGACCAGAAGATTAAATTTGAAGGGAATGCAATATATGGAGGAGCTGTTTGTCAGAAAGGAAATATATTTGCAGAATTAAGTATTGTTAATACTAATCTTTGTAGTTATACTGACAATGTCGGGGTTATTACATTTATTATTTATGATAAAATTGCATCAGAATTTTTGCAAAAAAAACAAAGGACGGAATATTAAAATGACTAAACCAAATATTTTTCAAATTTCAACAAAAGAATTATCTCAAGACGGATTTTTTACATGGCTTTTACAATGGGCAGACGATAGTAATTTAGAATATGATAAAGAGCTAAGCGAAACTGCAAAAAATTTTGTAAGACTATTAATTGAAAAAAATGGAGAAAATTCAGATTATAGAATTGAAACAGTAGAAACCCACAGACAATGGAAACATATTGATATTTTAGCTGAAATTAATAATGAGTATGTTATTGCAATAGAAGATAAAATAGATACAGGCGAGCATAGTAATCAATTAGAGAGCTATAAAGAAAATATTGAAAAAGAAAACAAATATAAGGATTTGAAACAAGTTTTCATATATCTTAAAACTGGAAATGAAAGCTTAGCCAAATTAGAGAGAATAAAGCAAAAAAAATGGAAAATTATAAAACGGGAAGATGTTTTAAATGTATTAAATAGTTGTAAAACACAAAACAATATATTTAAAGATTTTAAAGACCATTTGAATCATATAGAAGAAGAAACAAAATCTTTTAGAGAATTTGAAAATGTAAAAACAAACTGGAAAGCATGTGAAGGATTTTATTTAAAACTTCAAGAACTTATTTCTGAATGGTCAGATTGGCATTATGTTCCAAATCCATCTGGCGGGTTTTTATATTTTGGGTATTATTGGCAAGGATGTAAAGATTATGAGTTATATATTCAGATAGAAAATAAAATACTAAAAGAAATAAAATTAAAAATTAGAGTTGGGTCAAGTCTTAGATTTGTTGAAAAAAATGATTTTTTAAAACTAAATTTAGATACTGAAATTATTTGGACTGAGTTAATAAAAAATGATTGGATAGATAATAAAGGGATAATAAAAGTAAAATTTTCAGATGAAAGTAAAAATTTAATTTTAGAAAATTTTACAGAAGAACAAACTAGTAAAATAATAGAAATTTTCAAAAAAAGTAAATTAAAAAAATTAAATATTAATCTTAATTCTGTTTTTTCTGAGCTAAAGAATATAGCACAAAACAAAGGAATTGTTTTGATCAAAGATGATGGTAGAAATGGTGGAGCAACTGCTTCTTTAGCAGAAGTTAAATATGATTTCCCAGAAAAAGGAGAATTTGAATTTAATAAATTTTTAGAAATATTAAAAAAAGTTGAAGAAATAATTTGTGAATATTCCAAACATAATAAACTATCAGAGGAAAAAAATGATTAGAAAAGCTTTAATTAAAGATGCTCAAGCAATTCAAGAAATAATAAATGAGTATGCCAAAGAAGGCAAAATGTTGGCTAGATCTATTAATGATATTTATGAAGTTATTAGGGATTTTTATGTTTATGAAGATGAAAATGGAAATATTCAAGGATGTTGTGCATCACAAATATTTTGGGAAGATATTGCAGAGATTAGATCTTTGGCAGTTAAAAAGAATAATTCTAGTAAAGGAATTGGCAGGCAACTAGTAGAGGCATGTATAAAAGATTCAAAAGAGTTGGGTGTAAAAAAAGTTTTTGCATTGACATATGTAGATGGATTTTTTAAAAAATTAGATTTTAAAATAATTGATAGAGATAGTTTACCTCATAAGGTTTGGAAGATTTGTATCCATTGTCCAAAGTTTCCTAATTGTGATGAAATAGCAGTTTTAAAGGAGATATAATGAAAATGAAAGATAAACTATCTACACAAATTACAGGGAATATAGGATTATATTATATATGTTATGAATTATCTAAAAAAGGATGGAATGTTTTACCAACATCAAGAAACAGTAAAGGTATAGATATTTTAATATATAGTGAAACAGGGGAAGGAAAATTTACTATACAAGTTAAAACTCTAACTAAACAAAATGCTATTCCATTAGGAAAAAATATAAATAATTTTATGGCAGATTATTTTATTATTTGTTTACTTCATGAATCAGAAAATGCGAAAAATCATGAATTATTTGTTATTACTAAAAAAGATTTGGAAAGTTTTGTAAGTTGTGATTCAGATGGGAGTTGTTGGGCTTGTAATAATAAAACAGAATGGGAAAATTTTAGAGAAAAATATAAAAATTTAAGAATTTTAGCGAATGGAAGATATTAGTTTATTATAGGAGATATAAAAAATGTCAAAAGAAAAAGCGAAAAATAATTTTTTAGGGAAAGATACAAAAAGATTGAATTGTTATCAAGCAGTATTAGAAGCATTTAAAGAAAAGTTTAATATTTCAGATGAAGAGATAGAACAAGGTTTGG
>CAYQVV010000130.1:0-3235 GCA_964421155.1 uncultured Elusimicrobiaceae bacterium | reverse complement strand
TGAAAATATCTCACGATGTAAATAAAACATTGACAAGAATTGATATTGGTTGTGGAAAAAATAAAAAATTGGGATATATCGGAATAGATATTGATCCCAATAGCAAAGCCGATATAATTGCATCGGCACTAAATTTACCGCTTGAGAATGATTCTGTTGATGAGGTTGTTTCCTTTCATTTGGTGGAACATTTTCTGCCAAACGAAGCTCAGCAATTTTTTGATGAAATTTATAGAGTTTTGAAGTCTATGGGTGTGGCAAATATAAAAATTGATAAGGATTGGAGCGTCAAAAGATTACTTGCGAAGGATCCGACTCATAAATACAGATACAGGGCGAAAGAAATCAAAAAAATGATTAAAAAATTCTCCTTTGGGGAGGCGAGAGACAAAATTTATTTTTTCCGAATATATAAACCGAGAAGAAAAATATTTGTTAAATTAATAAAATAAGCTTATTGTTGTCATCGCAAGATTACATTTTTTTAAATGGAATCCAGGCAAGAAAAAAATAAAAGACGTGTGACAACAATCTAGCTATCACCACTCCGAGTATTCCGTAAAGTGGCGTAAGAACAGACAATAATATTATTAAAATAACAGGACTTGCTATACTTATCTTATAAAGCTCTTTAGTCATCATTTGAGATTGTAATGATACTCTTAGCATGGTAATAGGAAAAACTAATAAGCTTAATGAAAATAATCTTGAATAAAAAACAGAATTCATGTATTGGGGGAAAAATATTTTATAGAGATATGGCGCAACAATAATATAAATTAGAATTATTAAAATAATTAAGACTATTGACAATAAAAGTTTTTTAGGTAGAGTTTGTTTGATTTTTTCTTTAGAACTAGTGGAAAATTTTGGCAAAGCGATTTCTCCAATGCTTTGCAGGGAACTTGTTAGGTATTCAACGGGGATAGTAGCAAAAGAATAAATGGCTAATTGAATTGGTCCGACGAAATAAAAAAGCAGTATTTTATCAATTTGTTGAGCAATAAGACCCACAATTCCCATGAGGCTAAGATGCTTGCCATAAGAGATAATTTGAGGATCGTTTTCGTTTTTGGGTTTTTCTTTTTTTATAACCAAAAAAACAAAAAACAATCTTAGTCCGGTATAAGATACAAAATAAACCAAAATTAAAACAATAAGACTTTTTGTAAATAGCAACGCCACAAACAGCAATATAGTTGAAATAACTTGAACTAAAGTAGTATAAGCCACTCTCTTGCCAAATAGTTTTTTTCCGTCCAAATAAGATTGATAAATTTCGCCACTTTTGAATAAAGGCATAAAAACAGCTATAATTAAAAAGGAAACAGTAAATTCAATATTGCCACTGAACCAAAAGTAAATTGCAATGGCGATAGAGGCGATGCTGCCAAATAGACCCCACTTTAATTTTACCCTAAATCCCTCTTTCAAAGCTCCCTCAAATCCTCTTGCTACTCCCTGAACAACGGATTTATTTATTCCGTCGAGCGCAGCAATGGCCAGTATACTCATTATTGATAATATGTATTGATAATTCCCATAAGTTTCTTTGGGAAGTAATCGAGCAAAAGCGACAGACGATAAAATAGCGGCAATGACGCTGACAAATTGTCCGGCTATCAAATAAAATCCGTGTTTAGCAATATAAACATTATCGGTCCCAGTTATTTTTTGAGATTTTAATAAAAAATTATATATTAATAATTTTAATTTTTTGATCATGAAGAAAAAAAATATATTTTTAGTTTGTATAATAATTTTGATTGTTTCAATTACTGTCAGATATTGGTCTATTTATCATAAAGGTTTTTCTTATGATTTTGCCACGGATAATTTAATATTAGCACGGAATTTAAGTTTTACAGGTGAATCTAAAATATTTAATGCGAAAGATGTTGTTTTATCATCAGAAATAGTTTCTGAAAAGGGGGTTGCCAATAAAACCAGCAATGAATTAACTCCTATTTTATATAAATTATTATTTAATATTTTTGGTTTTGACAAAAATATATCTTTATACTGTTCGTTATTTTTATATGGTATTATTAGCGTTTTATTGTTTTTATTGGTTTTTAAATTATTTAATGTTAGAGTGGCCTTGATTTTCAGTTTATTGGAGATTTTTTCTCCTTTGATTGTAAAGGAATCTATCAATGTCGGAGTTTATGAATGGGCAATGCTATTTTTAACAATCGCTTTGTTGATTTATTTTTGGAAAGAAAAGCCAACGCTTGCTAAATTATTTTTTGTAGGATTGCTGATGACATTGGCGTCTTTGGCAAGAAATTCGTTTTTGATTATTCCTATTGCTTTTACGTTATACGAATTTATAAAACATAAATCATTTAAACGAGCTATTGTATTTATTTTACCATTAATAATTGTTTGGAGCATCTATTTGGGACCGGGGATGTTAAAAGGGAACAGTGATAATATTTACTTATCTTCAAGTGAAAATACCGCTGGGGCATATATGCATATTTTTCCCGATCCTTACACTTGGCATTTTGAAAGAGATATGTATGTTGAGAGCATACAATATTCAGATGCCTATAATTATGATTACAGTCAATTTTTAGGAAAATACGGATATTCTGTAGGATTGAAGAACAAAATTTTGATGTATTGGGCATCAATTACGTCTTATCCTAAAGGATTTATCGCACAAACGACATTTGGCGGACCAATTATGGTATTTTTGTTGATTTTGGGAGGATTTTATCTTTATAAAAACAAAAAATATTTATTAAAAATATTTATTATTTGGGGGTTATTAACTTATTTGTTTTTAATTGTCGCTGCGAGTAATCATTGGGGGCATTTTATAACTTTTCAATTTCCTATATTTTTAATGTCGGCGCTGGGAATATATTGGATTTCTCAATTTATTGTTAAGCAAGACATTAAAAAATATTTAAAGTATTTATTTGTCGGCGGGTTTATTTTAGTATTGTCTGCGCATTTAATTCAATCAACAAAATGGATGTTTCATGAAGAATATGAAAACTCCGGGATGGAACAGACATTGTCTTTAATTGACATAATAAAATATGCGGAAGACCAATTAAATAAAAAAACAGACATAATAGCGGTTGGGGTAACCGGCAGAGCACCACAGATTCTTAATTGGTACACTGATTACAGTTTTGTTTATTTTGCCCCTGATACTGTCGGGAAATTATTAAATGAGAATAAACTTCAATGGGCATTTAATCAATTTGGGGTTACAAAA
>CAYQVV010000129.1:0-3241 GCA_964421155.1 uncultured Elusimicrobiaceae bacterium | reverse complement strand
TCTTTACAAGATAATAAGCTAATTGTAAAGATGAAAAATAAGAAAAAATATATCGCTTTCGTTCTTTGTCTATTCATGACTTAACCAAATTTATTTTTATCTTCGAGTAGTAGTGTTAATGTTTTTTTTTCTGATGATTTTATGCTGTGTGTTTTAATAGCAGTGCTTTTATCTATATTAAGGTCTAAATTTATTTTTTGAGGAGTGTGATTTTTTACATAATAGTATATATAAATACTTTTCTGAACGCCTAAAATAAGTGTTCCATCATCTTTTTTTGCATAAGCTTGATAAGAAATAGTAGCGTTATTTAAGTTAGTATAAATTGTCATATTAATTATTTTTTCGCCATCAGATTTAGAAGAAGAAAAGTAATCACCATCTATAATAAATCCTATTTCTTTAGCATATTGTGTATTGGAGAATGCGGATGTTGCTTTAAACATAAGCTTATAATTATAATAATTCCCTTCGAAGTAGAATCCAGATGATGAATATTCACTTCCAGTTTGAGTGGCAGAACCTGTTGTAGCAGTTGGGTTACCAATTGAATAGAATTTTATTTCTTCTCCATAAAAAGTACCTTTACTGTTGGTTACATAAAGTCTTACATAGTAAGTTGTATTATTTGATAGTCCAGTAATAAATGCCTCAAAGTACCCTGTTCCACTTCCATCTATTGTGTGATTATTAGCGATAGTAGGGTTTTGTATTGTACTCCAGCAAATGCCTCGAGAAAGAATATCTACAGCTCCTATTTCGGGAATACTACATAGACATTTTGCTGAATGTCCAGTAATTTCTGTTACTTCAATAGTCCCTATATTTATTGGGATTTCTTCTTCTTCCTGACATGAGAAGAAAGAAAATATGACTGATAGCAAGATTATTATTTTTATAGCTTTCATAATTATTTTGCATTTTTGCTTTTGAAATTCCAACCTATACCTATTTTAAAGTCTAAATATTCGTTTTGAATAGATGAAATGCCAGTTGAGAATATAAAATTCTTTATCTTGAAAATTAAACCTAATTCTAAATTTACTCCAGAATAACTTAATCCCTTATTCTTAACCCATTTTTCATCTAATAGTTCCCAAAATGTATTCCTCTGTCCATAGCCAATGCCTCCATACAAGTATACAGGCTCACCAAATCGAATAACTCCACCTGCATTCATAGCAATACGTGAGAAAGATTTTTCTCCTGAATAAAAAGGTAATATGTCATTTCCATTTACATTAATATATCCATCTTTATTGCATTCATAATCTCCTCTTAATTTGAAGTTTGGGTCTGCCTGAACACTTACATACCATCCAATTCTCCTAACTCTTCCGAAGGTAATCCCATAAGAGTATTGAGGGGAAGGAGAAATTGCTCCATTAAGCAAAAAGAATGTGTTTGTGTGATAATACTTTCTGTATTTTTTTACTAATTTAAAACTGATATTACCTTTTAACTCTCCCCACTCCTTTATTACGTTCCAGCGAATTTGTTTGTTTTTACCTGCCATTACATTTTCAATATCTCCAGAGACATATTCCATAGGACCTTTAAAGTTTTGCCCATTATCGGTAGAGACATATAATTTTACATTTATTGCTTCTTTTTCCAAATCATATTCAATAATGATATCTTTACCATCTTGTTTAACACGAATATCTTCCTGCGCAATTGCCAATTGAGCAGAAAAACAAAATAAAATTGAGAGAATAAATAGTCTTTTCATATCTATATGTTTTATATTATTTTAGAGTCCATTTTTTCCATTTGTCTTGCAATATAGAATTTGCTTTTACAGAAGGAGATTGCAATTTAGAATTTACGATAACTGATTTTTGAGATACTTGTTCTGATATGTAGTTAGCAAGTTCTTCGTAGGTAACTTCTCCCTTTGTCTCTTGAAGTTTCTTTAAAAGGAAGTATGTAAATAAACCATGTCCTTTTTCATAATAAGGATAGGCTGTTTGTTCGTCAGATGCAGCAGTAAAAGCAACTGCATTTCCAACCAAAATACTTTCTTTTACTTTAATTGATACTCCTCGAGCACTTGCTAACATCCCTTCCTCTCTTTTAGCCCCACTAAAACATGCATCAATAAAATATGTTATAGATTGTGATGGAAGTTTACCTAATTGAACATATATATCCTCCAAAGCATATCCTGTTGAAAAGTCAGCACTAAAACCATCTGTAGGCAAAAGATATGCTTTTTTTGTTGCTTCATTAGGTATTCCGTGTCCGGCATAATAGAAAATAACATTTGCTTTCCCCTTTTGAGTTTCCATTACAGAAGAAATCCAGGAGATTTCGTGTCGTAGATCGTTCAGTGTTGCATTTTCAACAAGATGTATTTGTGTTTTTGGAATACCGAGAGTGTTAATACAATAGTCTCTAAATATTCTTCCGTCATTTATTGCAAAAGGTACAGGAGCTTCTCTTCTGTAATTTTCATTAGCTATGATTACGGCAAAGAAATCACTATTTATTTTAGCTGTTGAAGGAATATTAAGATCAACATCTGATCTTCCTACTGTAATTTGTTTTTGAGTGATTTGTTGTTGACTTTCTTGATATTCATCTGGAGTTAAGTCAAGTTCAAGAGTTGGTAATTGCACATTGATTTGTGTTGCTGCAAAAGTTGCACTCTTAGAGTTATCATACCAAAATATTTCTCCATTAGAAATAAATGGGATTTTCTTTATTTTTACTATGTCTCCTTCAACAAAATATTCTGTTTTAGAATTGTCAACTCTAAATTGTTTTTCAAAATTCTCGGCTTTATCTCTTGCAACAGGAACAACTATATCTCCAAATACTTTGTTGTTTAGAAGAAATGATTCATTATCTGCATCATAATCTCTTAATTCAAATTTAATAGTACCATTATAATATTTTGTTATATAAGCTTTTTCAGCATTCTTTGTAAGTTCTCTAGCTAGAGCTTTACGGTTTTCTTCTGTTACTCTTTGTTTGTATTCGTCAGTTCTTTCATAACGACCTTTCTTTTGCCATATTTGAATGCTATCTAAAACATATTTCTGAATAAATTCTGTTGGCATTTCTATATTGGGGTCAATGTAGAAATTGTATGACTTGGATACTGTTTCTCCTTTTTGAGCTTGTATGTTTGAGAAGGATATACAAGCAAAAAATATTCCTATTATTATCTTTTTCATATCGTTTTTCCATTTTTATTTTGTTATTATGAAAGGAAAACACTTTATGGGTGTTCTTT
>CAYQVV010000128.1:0-3287 GCA_964421155.1 uncultured Elusimicrobiaceae bacterium | reverse complement strand
ATCTTTTTGCAACTTTTTTGATTAGAAAAAAGTTGATTAGAAAAGATAAAATTTACTGTCATTGACAATAACTAATTTTTTGAAAATATTTAATAGATTAGCTTAGACAAATAATCTTCTTTTTTGACATTGCCTTTTTTTGTTTTACGACAGGACGGTCAAGCCCCGTCGTCGCAAATTAGCTAGTCCGCTGTTAGCAGTCATATAGGAAAAATTTACTAAAAAAGAGGCATTGCCTCAAAAATTAAAATTTCAATACAATATTTAAATACAACAAATCCTAGAAATTTTTAAACATTTTTTTGTTAAATTTTTCAGCTAAATGCCTCTAAAGGCGGACGAAAAGGAACTCCCTCTAGCTCCCTCTTTGGAAAAGAGGGAGAATTACAAAGACATAAAAATTTATAGAGGCTCACACATTTAGCCGACAAACAAGTAAATAACAATAAATTTTTGGCTAAAAAAAGTTTTAATTTTTTACTGTCGTTTAGAGCATAGATAGAAATTTTTTTTAAGATGTCTCTCTTCGTTTAAAGGACACTTCGTTTTCCCTGACAAATTTTTTCTATCATTATTGATTTTATAGTAGAATTTTAATATATTAGATATTAAGTTTTTATCATGGTTGACAATGAATTAAATTTATGGAGTAATTTTGTATATGAAATGTTTTGAGAATTTTGAAATAAAAAATTGGACTTCATTGAAAATTGGTGGGAAAGTAAAGCAAATTTTTTTTGTAGAGAATATTTTAGAATTACAAAATGTTTTGAAAAATATAAAAGAAATAGATAAAAAAAAGATTAGAATTATTGGTGGGGGAACGAATCTTTTAATAGATGATAATCCAAAAAAAGTTTTAGATTTGATTATTATCAAACTGTGTGGAGATTTTGAAAAAATAGAAATTGGAGAAAGTGTTATAAAATCAGGAGCAGGAGTTAGTCTTCAGGCGTTTATTGTTTATTCACTGAAAAGAAGGATTTCTGGAATGGAAATTTTGGCTGGAATCCCGGGAACTGTTGGGGGAGCTGTTTTTGGAAATGCAGGAACAAAATATGGTGAAATTTCGCAATTTATTGATAAAATAGAGACATTGGATTATGATGGAAATACAGAAATTTTTGATAGAAATGAAATATCTAATAAGTTTGAATATAGAAGAGCGGATTTTTTGAAAAATAAAATAGTTTGTTTTGTAAAATTTAATAAATTAAAATTTCATAATGACGATAAATTAGATTTATATAAAAATTTATTCAAAGAAAAAATTTCTACACAGCCTTATGGATTAAATAATGCAGGATGTATTTTTAAAAATCCACAAGGATTTTCAGTAGGAAAAATAATTGATGAACTAGGATTGAAAAATTTTAGGATAGGAAATGTTTTTGTTTCAGAAAAGCATGCTAATTTTATAGTTGCAGATGATTATGCACATTTTAAAGATTTTATTGCGGTTGCAAAATTTGTTCAATCTAAAGTGAAAGAAAGAATCGGAATTGATATTGAATTTGAAATAAAAATTTGGGATTGACTAAAATAAAAATTGAAAATAAAATATATTAGTTGTGTTTCAATTAAAAGGTTTTATTTTTATGAATATATTTTTTTTAGATGAAAATATTGAAAAAAATGTAAAAATGTATTGTGATCAGCATTGCAGAAAAATGCTTGTTGAAACAGCTCAATTATTATCGTCTGTATATTATTTTACAGGTCAAAAAAATTTGGCGCCATACAAATTAACTCATCCCAATCATCCTTGTGCAAAATGGACTAGAGAAAATTTAAATAATTGGATTTTGCTTTTAAATTTAGGAAAGGCTTTGCATAAAGAATATCAATATAGATTTGCAAAAAATCATAAATCGGGTAAACTAATAGATGAATATTTTAAAATGCCTGATTTATCTAAAAAAGAGATAACTAATCCTCCAATAGTCGTTTCCCCAGAAAGTTTAATAACAAATGATATATATGAATCTTACAGAAATTTGTATATACATAAATTTTTGCTTTGGAAAACAAAAAATATGAATATGCTTTGGACTAAAAGAGATATTCCATATTTTATAAAAAATATAGAGAAATAATTTATGCAAATAGATATAAAAAAGATATTCATTCAAAAAAATTTAGAAAATAATGTAAAAATAAAAAATTTTCTATCAAGTATAAAAAATAATCAAGATTGTGAAATAGAATATTTTGAAAAAGATTTGAAAGATTTTATAGAAGATATAAATGTCAAGTTGTCTTTTTCAAAGAGTAAGACTGAAGCAAAAAAAACAATAATATTTGCAGAACAAAAAGGAATATTTATAAAAAAATGTCCGTGTACCCCTAATTATTTAGGATGTAGCTATTATGTTGTTGAACTTTCTGTCGGATGTCTTTATGATTGCAGTTATTGTTATTTGCAAGAATATCAAAATATTTCTGCGACTACTTTTTATGTAAATTTTGAAAAATTATTTGATGAATTTGATCAACTTTTAAATGAGGATAAAAATAAATTATATAGAATTGGTTTTGGAGAATATGCAGATTCTTTATTTTTAGATGATTCAATGAATTATACTTATGAAATAAGCGATTATTTATCAAAAAAACATAAAAATTATTTGATAGAATATAAAACTAAAAGTAATAATATTGAAAATATTTTGAAATTTGAGCCTACAGGAAAAGAGGTTATAGGCTGGTCTATAAATTCTTTGAAAGTTTCTGAAAAAGAAGAAAAATTTGCATCTAATTTTTTTCAAAGATTGGAAGCTATGAAAAAATGTGTAGCCAAAGGATATTTTGTGGCAGTTCACTTTGATCCAGTTATCATATATGAAAATTGTGAGGCAGATTATAAGTTCGTCATAGATGAGATATACAAAAATATAGACAAAGATAAAATTATTTGGATAAGTATTGGGAGTCTTAGATTTAATTCTAAACTTAAGCCAATAATAGAGCATAGACATCCAGAAAGCAAAATTATATACGGCGAATTTGTAAAAGGAGCTGATAATAAAACAAGATATTTTAAAGAAAATAGAATTGAAATTTATAAAAAAATAGTTCAATTTTTAAAGGAAAATGATTCTAACTGTTTCCCTTATTTTTGTATGGAAGACTCTGAAACTTGGGAAAAAGCTTTGAACTTAAATGTAAAAAATAATGATGATATTCATAAATTGTTTTGCGAAAGGTTAAAATTTTTAACTAATAGTAAAGAATCGTTTGAGTAAAATTTTATAAAAAAACTTTGGAAACAAAATAGGAATAAAAAT
>CAYQVV010000127.1:0-3287 GCA_964421155.1 uncultured Elusimicrobiaceae bacterium | reverse complement strand
ACATTGCACAAAAAAGAAACAAAAAAAGCTAGTCCGCTGTATATCGGATATAGGAGTAAAAACAATAAAAATCTAAAATTTCAATACAACATTTAACTAAAAGCAATAACCTAGAAATTTTTAAACGATTTTTAATGTTTTTACTCAGCTTTTCCGCTTTAAGGCGGACGAAAGAGAAAAAGTTAATGGAGCTCACACATTTAGCCGACAGACAAGGAAATAAACAATAAATTTAAATAAAATTTATTGTTTGATTAAACTAGAAAATTAGACTAGAAATTTTAAAAAATTTTTTTAATAAATTTTTCAGCTAAATGCCTCTAAAGACGGACAAAAAAAAGACAAATTTAATGATGCTCACACATTTAGCCGACAGACAAGGAAATAAAAAAGAATTTTATATAAAATTTATTGTTTGACTAGAAAATTTTTTTCAAAAGGACAAATTATGGATTATAAAGATCTAATAAAAGATGATTTTAAATATATTTGGCATCCATATACTCAAATGAAAGACTGTGAAAAAAATCCAAATATATTGATAAAAAAAGCAAAAGGGATAAAACTTTATGATCATGAAGGGAATTTTTATTATGATGCAGTTTCAAGCTGGTGGTGTAATGTCCACGGGCATAATCATCCAAAAATAAAAAAATCAATAAAAGATATTTTGAAAGATTTAGATCATATAATGTTTGCAGGTTTTACACATGAGCCCGCAATAAAATTATCAAAAAGACTTATCAATATTGTAAATAATAAAAATATATCAAAAGTTTTTTTCTCTGATAATGGTTCCACATCTGTAGAGGTTGCATTAAAAATGTCTTTGCAGTATTGGGCTAATATTGGGAATAAAAATAAAAAAGAATTTTTATGTCTTGATCATGGTTATCATGGAGATACTATTGGAACTATGTCTGTGAGTGGACTAGGAATTTTTAATGAAATTTTTTCTCCTATGCTTTATAAAAAAGTTCATAGAGCTAAATCTCCATATTGTTATAGATGTCCTTTTAAAAAAGAAAAGAATCATTGCAATTATGAATGTTTAAGTGATATGGAAAAGCTTTTATCTGAAAATCATGAAAATATTTCTGCTATCATTTTAGAACCAATGGTTTTAGGTGCTGGCGGAATGATAATTTATTCAAAAGAATATTTGCAAAAAGTTGGAGATTTGGCAAAAAAATTTAATGTTCATCTGATAATTGATGAAGTTGCTACTGGATTCGGAAGAACTGGGAAAATGTTTGCTTTTCAATATACAAATATAGATCCAGATTTTATTTGTTTGTCTAAGGGGCTGACAAATGGAAATTTGCCTTTTGCAATAACTCTTACAACAGATAAAATATATAATGCTTTTTATGATGATTATGAAAAACTAAAAACTTTATACCATGGACATACTTTTACAGCGAATCCTATAGCTTGCGCAGCAGCGAATGCAAATTTAGATATATTTGAAGACGAAAATATTTGTGATAAAAATGGCGAATTTGATACTAAAGGAAAAATGAAAGAGTTATCAAATCTTTTAAAAGAAAGATTATCTATAATAAAAAATAATGAAAATTTAAAATTTGTTGGAGATGTTAGATCTTTGGGTATGATAGGAGTTATAGAGCTTGTAAAGGATAAAGATACAAAAAAACCTTTTTCTTTTGAAGATAGAATCGGATATAAAATATATAATGAAGCATTGAAATATAATTTGATATTAAGACCTTTGGGAAATATTATATACTTTTTTTTACCATTGTGTTGTTCAAAAAAAGATATAAATATTATTTTTGATAAAACAGAAAAAATATTGTCAAAAATTTGAATTTTAAAAAAAAGGAGTTTTTATGTTTATAAAGAAAAATTTTAAGTTTTTATTAAATGTGATTATATTTTTGTTTCTAATTTCTAATTTGCTAGCAAAAAAAGTTTACATTAATCCAGAAGATTTTTTTTCTCAAAATAATTTGATTCCTACATATGTTTCTTCTTATTTTTTAACACTCCCTAAAGATTTTAATATAACTTCTGATAATTTTGCTCAAAATCCAAATAATATTTTATTTGACATAATAAGAGATTTTTCTAAAAAAAATACTTTAGATATGGCTAAGTTTAAAGGAAAAGAAATAGAAGTAAAATTTTATCAAGTAGTAGATAAATTAAAAACAGAGATTTTTCCATATTCTGCAAAATTTAATACTCTTGGTTTGGTTTTTGTGTATGATAAAGATATTATCGGAGGATGTTTAATTAATAAAGATTTTATATTCTCAATAGACGGTGGACAAAGTATTCAAAATAATATAGGCAATGATAAATTAGAAATTTTTTTTGAAGATAATAAATCTATTAAACTAGTGGAAAGAGATAAATTTTTAAAAAATTTACAAGGAGAAGAATTTCTATTATCTTTTATAAAAAGTATAAATGATAAAAATCTTGAAAATTTTTATTCTTATTTTTCTTTGAAATATAAATTTTCTTTAATATTGAAAAATTTTATTGATAATTCTTTTAATTTTGATATAAAAAATCTTTTTTTGGGAAAGTTTGATGATATAGAAAGTGTTGAAAATATAGGAATAAAACCTATAGTTTATAATCCGCAATTTAATGCAAATCAATATTTTGAAATTAATTTAGCAATTAAAGAAAAAAAAGATACTAGAATAGTAGAAAGAAAGGAAAAATTTTTTATATTATTGTCTTATTCTAAAAAATTTGGATATAGAATAAACGATATAAAAAAAGAAAATTAAGGATTTTTTATGAATAAAAAGAAAGTAGGATTTATTATTGCAAATTTAAACTTTAGAGATGAAGAATATTTTTATCCAAAAGATGTCATTGAAAAGGCTGGATTCAAGGCATTAACTATTTCTATGGAAAAGGCTGTTTGTATTGGGAAATTGGGTGGAGAAGTTGTGGCAGATTTAGCTATTAGAAATGTAATTGTTGATGATTTTGATGCAATAGTTTTTGTTGGAGGAAGTGGTTGTCAAGATTTTTGGCATAATGAATATGCACATAAAATTTGCAGGAAAATTGTTGAACAAGAAAAGGTTTTAGGTGCTATTTGTTCGTCTGTGGCAACTTTAGCTTTTGCTGGGGTTTTGAATGGAGTAAATGTAAATTCTTATGAAACTGAAAGAGAAATTTTGAAAGATAATGGGGGAGTATTGTCAGATTTAGATGTTGTAGTAGATGATAAGCATAAAATTATTTCTGCAAATGGTCCAAAGGTTTCTAGAAGTTTTGGTTTAGAAATTGTAAAGATG
>CAYQVV010000126.1:0-3293 GCA_964421155.1 uncultured Elusimicrobiaceae bacterium | reverse complement strand
CCATTATTTACTGCAGTTATAGATTCTAAATCCAAGTGATTAGTAGGTTCGTCAAGAATAAGAACATTTGCACCTGATATCATCATTTTTGAAAACATACATCGGACTTTTTCTCCTCCAGACAAGACATTACATTTTTTTAAATTTTCATCTCCAGAAAATAACATTTTGCCTAAAAATCCTCTTATAAAATTTTCGTCTTGTTGATCATTTTTATCAGCATATTGTCTTAACCAGTCAATTAAATTTAAATCTTTATCAAAATATTTAGAATTTTCTTTTGGAAAATATGTTTGGCTAGTTGTAATTCCCCATTCATATTTTCCAGAATCCGCAACATCTTCTCCAGCCAAAATATTAAACAATGCAGATATTGAAAGTTTGTTTCCAACAAATGCTATTTTATCGCCTTTATTTACTGTTAAAGATAAGTCTTTAAAAAAGTCTTTTTTTGTAAGATTTGTTATTTCTAAAACTTTATCTCCTATTTCTCTATTAGGTTTGAAAACTATATGAGGATATCGTCTAGAAGATGGTTCAAAATCTTCTACAACTAATTTTTCTAAAAGATTTTTTCTAGAAGTCGCTTGTTTTGATTTTGAAGCATTAGCACTAAATCTTTGAATGAATTGCTTTAATTCTTCTCTTTTTTCTTCTATTTTTTTGTTTTTATTTTTCAGCTGTTCTATTGCCAAATCATTTGCTTGACTCCAAAATGTATAGTTTCCAGTATAAGTTTTCATTAAAGTATAATCCAAGTTAACTATATGTGTACAAACATTATCTAAAAAATGTCTATCGTGAGAAACTAAAATAATGGTGTTTTCATAAGTAGAAAGGAAATTTTCAAGCCATAGTTTTGTTTTTATATCTAAATTATTAGTAGGTTCGTCCATTATTAAAATATCTGGATTTTGAAATAAAGCTTGAGCTAATAAGACTTTAACTTTATCTTTTGCTTGCAAGTCTTTCATTGTAGACTGATGGAATTCTTCGTTTATATCTAAATCTCTTAGTAATTTTGCAGCATCCATTTCTGCATCCCAGCCATTTAATTCTCCAAATTCAGTTTCTAGTTCAGAAATTTTTATTCCATCTTCTTCTGTAAAATCTGATTTTGAATACAATTCTTCTTTTTGTTTTATTATTGAATATAATTTTTCATGACCTTTTAAAACTGTATCTATAACGGTATAATCGTCAAATTCAGCTTGATTTTGTTTTAAAATTTTTAATCTTTTATTTTTTTCAATAGCAATTGTTCCAGTAGTTGGATTAATTTCTCCTGAAAGAATTTTCAAAAATGTTGATTTTCCAGAGCCGTTTGCTCCTATAATTCCATAGCAGTTTCCTGCATTAAATTTTAAAGATACATCCTTAAAAAGCACTCTACTTCCAAATTTTAGACTAATATTATCTGTTGAAATCATATAACTTCCCTCTTTTAAAAATATTTACTAGTTATACAATATAAGCATAATTTTTGCAAACTAAAGAAATATTTTTTATTTTTTATACATTTTTTTTAATTTTTGCTATTATATTTTATGTTGTGAAAATTTTTATTAAAAGGAGGATTTATCATGGCAAAAGGAACTAAGGACAAAAGAAAAGCAGAAGAGAAGAAAAAACCTCAAAAAACATTGAAAGAAAAGAGGAAAGAAAAACAAGAGAAAAATAAATAATTTTTTAAAAAGAAAAGGCTTGCTATGAAATATTGGCAAGTCTTTTTTTGTTATTTAGAGGAGTAAAAATGGCAAAAGATTTTAGTTTTGACATATCATCTAATGTAGACTTGAATGTTTTAAATGAAACAGTAAATGTTGCTAAAAAAGAAATAGACAACAGATTTGATTTTAAAGGATCTGGTGCTGAAATAACTTTAGATCAAAAAGAAAAAACAGTGACTTTTTTAGCAGAATCAGATTTTCAGATAGAACAAATAAAAGATATTTTAATATCAAAAATGATAAAAAGATCTATTTCTCCAAAATCTTTATCTGTAAAAAAGAAAGAAAATGCTTCAGGAAATAAGGTTAGAGAAATAAATAATATTGTTTGTGGAGTAGAAAAAGAATTGGCTAAAAAAATAGTTGCAGATATAAAAAATTTAGGAATAAAAGTTCAAGCCAGCATCCAAGATGAAAAAATTAAGGTGGTGGGGAAAGATAAAGATGATTTGCAAAATGTAATAAAATTTTTGCAAACAAAAGATTATCCTCAAGCATTACAATTTGAAAATTACAGGTAAAATTATGATAGTAAATGGACAAGAAATTATAGTTAGTGACAATATTGATTTATATACTTTTCTTGAACAAAAAAATTATAATTTGAATAGAATAGCAGTAGAATTGAATGGAATTATAATTCCAAAAAATAAATTTAAAGAAATATTTATTTTTAATAATGACAAAATTGAAATTGTTAGTTTTGTTGGTGGCGGATGATGAATATATTTTTAAATGGAAAAAATTTTGAAACTGAATCAACAACTTTATTTCAGTTGCTAGAAGAATTTAAAACTATAAGACAAAACAATGATTCAAAATTAGAATTAGTATGTATAAAAAATGGATTTCATACAAAAGAAAATCTAGATATAAAAAATAATGATTTTATAACTATCATAGCAAAAGGTTTAATGCCAGATTATAACGAGTTAGAATCTCTTATGTCTTCTCGGCATACTCCGGGAGTATATAATTGTCTTAAAAAAAGTCGTGTAGCAATTGCAGGTCTAGGAGGTTTGGGATCTAATATTGCTGTAATGCTTGCTAGAATAGGTGTGGGGGAATTATTTTTAGTAGATTTTGATATTGTTGAACCTAGTAATTTAAATAGACAGTCTTATTATATTCGGCATTTAGGAATGTTAAAAACAGAAGCAATAAAAGAGCAATTGAAAGAAATAAATCCATTTATAGAAATAATAACAAAGTCAATAAAAGTAGATTCAGAAAATATAAATATTTTATTTAAAGATTATGATATTATATGCGAAGCTTTTGATAATCCAGAATCAAAAGCTTGTTTGGTAGAAAATATTTTATTAAACTTTCCAGACAAGAAAATAGTTGCAGCTTCTGGAATGGCAGGATATGAAAGTTCAAACAAAATAAAAACAAAAAATTTTATGAAAAATTTATATTTGTGTGGAGATTTTAAAAATGAAGCTAAGGAAGGCAATGGTTTAATGGCTCCAAGAGTTCAAATTTGTGCTGGGCATCAAGCTAATATGATTTTGCGACTTATTTTGAAAGAATTTGAACCTTGATAATGAAATGTCTATT
>CAYQVV010000125.1:0-3357 GCA_964421155.1 uncultured Elusimicrobiaceae bacterium | reverse complement strand
TCTCTATCTTCTGGATCAGAAAATTCATCTTGAGCAAGTTTTTCATAAAGTTCTTGAAAGCTTTCTGAAATATATTTAAGAAAAATAAGTCCAAGTGCTACATTTTTGTATTCTGCAGCATCAATATTTTTACGAAGTTTGTCAGCTGCTTTAAAAAGCTGTGCTTCAAAGTTTGAATTGTTTTCTTTTGCCATAATATATAATCCTAATTTTTTTTATTTATAGATAATATTATAATATATAATTTTTGTTTATTTGTAAAACTTGAATTCTATATTTATATGAATAAAAGTTAATTAAAAATAAAAAAATTTTTGAATTTATTTTGAGATAATATTTTTAGATTTGTTTTTGAAATTTTTTGAAAAAAATAATTTTAGGATACTTTATAATTTAAACTAAAATATTCATCAATTTATTATCTTAACTCTTTTTTCAACGAAGAAATCAATGCATTTATCATTTTTGATAGACATTCAAGTTGCAGATAAATTTCATTGTATATTTCAGTATCTATCAATTTTTTCTTCAACAACAACTGTATACAAGCAACACATTCATAAATAGATCCTCTAGCAATTCTAAAAAAATTAATTCTGTCAGCTTTGTGAAATCTGCCATTTTATAATCTCTATTTTAGATTCTTTGCCATTTTTTTTATACAAAAAATGGCGGAGAGGGAGGGATTTGAACCCTCGAACGGTTACCCGTAACACGCTTTCCAGGCGTGCGCCATAAACCACTAGGCGACCTCTCCAATAGATATATTTAAAGTTTTTTTTGATTATTTTAGATTATATGTCTTTGAAATATTTTTTTAACTTGTCTATATCAAAATAATTTAAAATCGTTTTAATGTCAATATTATAAATTTTTTTATCATAAAATCTTTTTTTTATAGATTCTATTGCTTTAAAAAATTCTTCATTATATATTCCATTTTTTATTGCCAAATATGCTTCTATTATTGCAGAAAGTTTATCTGCAAACTCAACTATATTTCCATCTCTAACAGAAAATTTGTCAAAATTATACTTTTCATCTATATTTTCTTCAAAATTCTTTTGCTGTCCATCTTCAATAACTATATTTGAAAATTCATTTTCAGCAAACATTTTCAAGTCTTGCTTTATTTCAGGGAAAACCAAATCATAAATTTTTTTCATTTCTTCATGCTCTAAATCTTTTATAAAATCATCAAGACCTTCTACATTTGATTTTAATGGACTAATTATATCTCTAGTCATTACTTCAGGCAAATCATGAAAAAGCCCAGTAAAAAAATTATTATAAATCCTTTTTGTGCAAAAATTATTTTCTAAAGACAAAAAATAAGTAATTATTGCAACTATAAGTTGATGTCCCAAAACACTTGTTTTAGGGATTCTGTATAATTGATTCCATCTAATTTGATATCTAAGCTCTCCGCATAAATTCATAAATTTTTTCAAATTATGCGAAAAATTAAGCTCTTTCATACTTTCCAAAGTTGAAAAACTTTGTTCTTTTTTTATAAAATCTTCTCGTATTTCATCATTTTGATAGCCTGTTTTATTATAATTTTTTATAAGCTCATATTCCCATTTTGTTGCTAAAAAATGTGCTGCCCTCAAAATTTTTTTATTTATATCATAAACCGGTTTTTCTTTTTCCTCTTCAGCTAAATATTCAATAAATTTTTTCAAAAACAATCCATCATTTATACTTTCCAAATCACTTGCAATAGTTTTCAGCAAAAATTTATTTAACTGAATATATTTGCTCTTATCTCTTTTTATTTTGAAAAACAATGAAGGTTTTATATCTGTCAAAATGATTCTTTGTAAAAACTCAAAAATTCCACCCTCTATAATTCTTTGCCAATCAACTTTATTTCCAAGTTTTTCTTCAATTTTTCCAAGTATATATGCGATAATCATTTTATGAGCTTGTTTATCTAGCTCCAATAAATCTATAGGCCTTAAATGATCATTCCATCTTTGTAAATAAGATGCTTTATATAAATTAAAAAACATTGATTTATTTATCATTTATAAAAAATCCTTTATTTATTTTCAGATTTATCATCTTTCGTTTCTTTATTATTATTATCATTTTCATAATCCAAAATCAATTTCCCTTCTAAATGATCCATTTCATGCTGAACTGCAATTGCCTCAAACCCAGAAAAAAGAAATTTCCCTTTTTGACCATTTCCATCTATAGCCTCTACAACTATCTCTGCAAATCTTTCTACTTTTATATATTTTTTTGGAACACTCAAACATCCTTCTTCTGCAACAACTTTTCCTTTAGTCAAAACAATTTTTGGATTGGCTAACTTTACAGGTTTATTTCTTTTTTTGCTAACATCAACAACTAAAATTTGCTTCAAAATACCTACTTGGACTCCTGCCAACCCCACACCATTGCTTTTATACATAAAATCCAACATTTCATCAAAAATATGCTTATATTCTTTATCAAAATTATCTAAACTTATAGGCTCAGATTTTTGCCTTAATCTTTCGTCTGGGATACATACTATTTCCATCATTCACCTCTTCTTAGAACTGTATTTTTTTCATCCAGTGCCTCTACTTTTTTCTTTTCTACATCATACACACTGGCTATTTCTATTTGCTTATTTTTTCTAGACATTTTCCCTTCAAAAAATTTCAAAAAATCATTTTTAATCAAATCAATTTCTTCTTTTTTTAAAGGAATAACTCCACACGGTCTAAGTGGAGTATTAATATGAATTCTATCTGGTTTTATATTTTCTAAAAACTCAAATGCTTTCTCATATATAACTTTTTGTTTATTTGCTTCTAAAAACATAATTTGAAGTTCTAAAAATCCATCATAATTTTTACTAAAATCCAAAAGACCTTTATAAAGCTTTTCAAAATTCCCTGTTTTATTTATAGGTCTATTTATAGAATTTAAAATATCATCATCCCAACCATCAAATTTTGCCATTACTATGTCTATATTTCCTAAAGATTTCTTAACATCATCTAAATATAAATTCATAGAATTAGTTATGATAGCCAATTTTTCTTTTCTAATTTTTTTTATTTCATCAATTATTTCTTTCAAATTTAATGCAAGAGTTGGTTCTCCTCTACCTGCAATCGTTATAACATCTATTTTTAAATCTCTTTTCAATGCCTTTATTTCATCAATTATTTTTTCTGTTGGAACAAAAATTTTTCTTTCAGTTTCTTGTATCAAATTATCTGTTTCACCTATTTGACAATAAACACAGTTAAAATTACAAGTTTTTTTTATATCTGAAATTAAATCTACACCTAACGAAGTTCCAAGTCTCCAAGAAAAAACTGGTCCATATAAACAACTTTTTAACATATTTTT
>CAYQVV010000124.1:0-3388 GCA_964421155.1 uncultured Elusimicrobiaceae bacterium | reverse complement strand
CACAAAAACCTCCACTTTGTAATGAAGAAATTATATTTAAAAAATTATTTTACCAATTTTAAATTTGTATTTATAAAATCATTATCATTAGTTAACAAATACATATCTTCTTTTTCACAAATTTTTACAATATGTCTATCATTAAAATCTAACTCTATATTCTTATCAAAAATTTTTAACAGCTCATATTTGCTATAATCAAAATTATAAATTTTGACTTTTAGTTAAAAAAAAACTTTTAAATTTTCATAAATACTTTTAATTACTTCCTTATATTTTTCTGTATTTCTAAAATCTTTTTTAAAATTAAAATTTTTTATTTTCATCTCCTCTCTATATTTAGATTCTTCTATTTTCAAACATCTATTAACAAACTCAGAAATAATCAAAATATCTATATAAATTTCATTATTTGATTTTATAATTTTTTTAAAATAATTTGAAAATTTTTCTGTATAATTTTTTTTAGAATTAGATATTGGGCACAAAATATATATCAAAATATTTGTATCAAAAAATATTTTAGAATTTTGTATATCGTTCAAATTTACAAAATTTGCCATTATTATTTCCCCAATATATCATCTATAGATTTTTCAAATCTTTTTTTATCACTATAATATAATTTAGCAGTATCAATAACCCTTTGTAATAAGGCTTTATCTTCACTAGAAATATCTATTACTGACATACTATTTTTTAATTTTTCATTTTCAAAATTTTCATACAATTTACCAATAGCATTATTCAAAAAAGCAGAAGTTAAAATTTCTACATTTTTAAAAGATAGTTCAACTTTTTTATTCATATCCAAAACTTTTTTTATATGTTCAAAAATTTTGTCCCCATCTTCAGAAGATACACACAAAGAATCTCCAACTATTGAATAAATATTAATTATTATTTTTTCCATAAAGAATCTCCTTAAAAAGAAATATCCGATTCTTCCGTACTTAAAATATATTGTGAAATATCGTCTGTTTTTATTGATAAATTCACAACTGTCCCCGGAAAATCATTATTAAATTCTCTAGTTTTTATTCCATTTTGACAAAATTCATAAAAACCATTATTAGAAATAATCTGAATTTTCCCTTTATTTTTTTCTATAAATTCATGCAACAAAGCAAAACCTATCCCACCTGTAACATCTTTTGTTGTGTTTTTATCTTGAATAGCCCATTGTATAGCTTGAAGAGATGTCAATTCTTTATTGAATTTATTTTTTATACTTCCTTTTATTCCTATGCCTATATCTGTAATCATAAATTCAATCGTATGCTTGTTAGGAAAAAATTGTCCACAAACAAAAATCTTATCTGTTTTACTATGAATTACCGCATTATTAAATATTTCGTATATAGCTTCTCCTATTTTTTCTTTAACCAGATATGACATTTGTGGCAAATCATTCTTATTTAATAATTCTCTATAAATATAATTTTTAAAATATTTATCATCTGTTATAGATAACATTTGATAAGAAATTGTTGTATTATTAATATCCAGCCATTTATCTTGTCCAAAAAAAGATAAAAAATTATTTTTTAATAATATTTCCAAACCTTCTGCAATATCTATTTTTATATTATTTAACGATTTTTGAAATAAATACAAAATTGCTCCCAACATAGAACAAGTATTTGCTGCAAAAAATCCACTTATTTTCAAGTTTATATTATCTAAAAAGCAAGCACTATTTGAATGATAAAAATCTATAAGTTTTTGATAACTATCAAAATTATTATTTATTGTATCTAAACGATTTTTGTTCCTTTCAGTCAACATAAAGCTCCAAAAACTCCAAAATTATTTTACCATCTCCCACTGGCTCCGCCACCACCTGATCTTCCCCCACCGCCAAAACCTCCGAAGCCACCAAACCCACTACCACCGGAACCTCCCCTTGGTCCACCAAAAAAGAAAAAACCACCTCTTGGCAATACAAAAATAAAAAAGAAAATCCCAATTATTATAAGAATAGCTTCTCCAAAATCATTTGATGATTTTTTTTGTTCTTTTCTCTTTATATTAGTAAAATCTTCTAATTTTAAATTATAATTTTTTGCAACTATATCTGCTACTTCCAAAAAACCTTGAAAAGTTCCTTCTGAAAAATCGCCCGACTTAAAATATGGAATCATTGTATTTCTAATAATTTCTCCTGCTTTTCTATCATTTAAAACACCTTCTAATCCATAACCAACTTCTATTCTAAGCTGCCTATCTTCTTTGGATAATAAAATCAAAACCCCATTATCTTTATCAGATTTTCCAATTTTATACTTCTCAAAAACTTTTAAAGCAAAATTTTCTATTGTTTCACCTTCTAAAGAATTTACTGTAACAACTGCTATCTCAGCAGATGTCTTCTCTTCTATATTTGTAGAAATACTATTTATATTATTTTTTATTTCACTATTTATTACATTTGCTTCATCTATTACAAAACCATTTGTTTTGGAATATAAAAAATTTACTTGCAAAAAAAGAAATATAATTATAAAAATATATTTTATAGATGAAAAATTTTTTATAAATTTTAATTTTTGAATAATATTCAATATTTGAAACCCTATTTTCTAAAAAATTAAATTATTTTATCATAAAAAGTTTTTTTTTAAAAGGTAAAAAATAAAAAATTTAAATATTTGTATATTAAGGAGTTTTTTTATGAATATTGAAAACAAAGAAATTCTTTCTAAATACCTAACTCAAATAAATAAAATTAGTCCCATTTGTGATAAAGAATTTTCTTTTTTATACAAAAATTTTAAAGACGGAGATGAAAAAGCAAAAAGAAGACTTATTGAAGGAAATTTAAGATTTGTCATAATGGTAGCTTTAAAATATCAAAATTTAGGACTGACTCTTATGGACTTAATAGAGGAAGGAAATATTGGATTAATAAAAGCTGTTGAAAAATATGACATAGAAAGAGGAACTAAATTTTCTACTTATGCAATTTGGTGGATAAAACAAAGAATAAAAAGAGCTTTAGATACTCAAACATCTTTAATTAAAATACCTAGCTATGCAGTTCAAAATATAAGGAGATGTGTAAATTATTGGGATGACTTAGTAAAAGATGGAGATTTATCTAATATTAATATTTCACAAACTTCAAAAGATTTAGATTTAACAATGAAAGAAGTAAAAAATGCACTACATTCACTAGATATATCTAATGGAATTTCATCTCTAGATTCTCCAATTAGTCAAGATGAAAATATAAGCATAGCAGATATTGTAATAGAAGATGCTGAAACAAACGCTCCTGAAAATATTCTAGAAAGAGAAATGGATTTAAAAATGATAACGGAATTATTTGATACTCTAACAGACAAAGAAAAAATTATAATAGAATCAAGATTTGGACTAAATAATG
>CAYQVV010000123.1:0-3477 GCA_964421155.1 uncultured Elusimicrobiaceae bacterium | reverse complement strand
TAAGTCTATGGTAATCTATAAAAATTTTTCAAAAAATCCGTTATTGTCTATGAAACAAAACACTAGATTCCGCATTTCCTTCGGACAGGACGATAAATCGTCACTGGCGGAATGACCCAAAAATATCCAAAGGGAGAATAAGAAAAAAATTTATTTCAAAAATTCCCTTAATTTTAATCCAGGATTTTCACTTTTTACAAAAGTTTCGCCTATTAAAAAAGTTTTGGCTTTAGAATTTTTTAATAAAAAATCTATATCTTCTCTTGAGTTTATCCCACTTTCGCTCACGACAACCTTATCATTTGGAATAATCTTTGACAAAATTTCTGTATTTTTTATATCCACACTAAAATCTTTTAAACATCTATTGTTTATTCCGATAATATCCGCTCCGACACTCAAGGCTTTTGCCAAATTTTCTTCATCATGAACTTCCATCAAAATTCCTAAATTCAAAAGTTTTGCTGTCAAAAAAAATTCTTTCAAAATATTTTCTTCCAAAATATCAGCTATTAACAAAATCGCATCTGCACCAATTATTTTTGATTCAAAAATTTGATATATATCTACAATAAAATCTTTCCTCAAAACAGGAATTTCAACTTTATTTTTTACTTTTATCAAATACTCGTCTTTCCCTTTAAAAAAATCTTTTTCCGTCAAAACAGAAATTGCAGAAGCCCCATTTTTTTCATAAATTGTTGCTAAATCTTCTACATCTAAATTTATATTTAAATCTCCTTTACTTGGAGATGCTTTTTTTATCTCAGAAATAATATTTATTTTATTTTTAGTAATTGCATCTTTAAAAAAATTTATATTTTTATTAGATTCTAAATTATTATTTTTCAATTCAAATTCAAAATCTATGGGTTTGTTTTTCTTTAAATGTTCTACTTCAGCAGATTTTGCTTCCAGAATTTTACCTAAAAAAATATTTTTGTTTTTATTTTGTTCTATTTTTGACATAAAAAAATCTCTCATTTATATTTATTTTCTTAAAAAATAATCTTTTGTTAAACATTAGATTCTAAAATAAAATTTTTGTTACAGTTCCCCAATAAAAAAAATAGTAGAGACGAATTTTTGAAAATTGCCTCTACTATTTTAAATTTTATCTACAAAAACTAAACTCAAAAAAATTTATTTTTGTTTTTTGAGCCATGGCATCATTTTTCTCAACTCTTCTCCAACAATCTCAATTTTTTCTTTCTTTAAATCTTCTCTGCATTTGTTAAAGAAAGGTCTTCCTGTTTTATTTTCATTCAACCAATTTTTTGCAAATGTTCCATCTTGTATTTCAGTCAAAACAGTTTTCATTGCTTTTTTTGATTCACTATTTATCACTCTTTTCCCAGTTACATATTCTCCATATTCTGCTGTATCAGAAATAGAATAATTCATATTCCCGATTCCACCTTCAAAAATTAAATCTGTTATTAACTTTAACTCATGCAAACATTCAAAATAAGCGATTTCTGGTTGATATCCAGCTTCAACTAATGTTTCAAATCCAGCTTTTATAAGCTCAACTGCTCCTCCGCAAAGAACTGCTTGTTCTCCAAAAAGATCTGTTTCAGTTTCTTCTGCAAATGTGGTTTCAATAACTCCACCTCTAGTTCCACCTATGCCTTTTGCATATGCCAAAGCTATATCTTTTGCATTCCCTGTTGCATCTTGATTAACTGCAACTAAACAAGGAACTCCTTTTCCTTCTGTGTATTGTCTTCTAACTAAATGTCCAGGTCCTTTTGGTGCAACCATTGCAACATTTACATCTTTTGGAGGATTAATAATCCCAAATCTTATATTAAACCCATGAGCAAATCCTAATGTCATTCCAGCTGTTAAATAAGGCTTTACTTCATTTTCATAAATTTCACCTTGAGTTTCATCTGGTGTCAACATTTGAACCCATGTAGCACCTTGAACTGCTTCTTTTACTGAAACTGGCTTCCATCCATCTTCAATAGCTCTTTGCCAACTTTTTCCACCTTCTCTCAAACCTACAACAACATTAAATCCGCTTTCTTTCAAATTCAAAGCATGCGCATGCCCTTGGCTACCATAACCTATTATCGCAACCTTTTTTTGATTTAACAAATTAACATCAGCATCTTTATCATAATAAATTTTTAATGCCATTACTATGCCTCCTATTGCATAAACAATTTAAATATTTTATACTTTATATTAAAAAATTTCAAGAACTCTTTTTAAATTATCCTCTAATCAATGCTATTGCACCTGTTCTGGCTAATTCTTTTATTCCAAAAGGAGTTAAAAGACTTATTATTGCATCTATTTTATCCTCTTGCCCTGTCATTTCTATTATCATAGAATCTTTAGAAACATCTATAATTTTTGCTCTAAAAATATCTACTATTTGCATTATTTCACTTCTTGTATCTTTAGAAACATTAACTTTAATTAATATCAAATCTCTTTTTACTGAATTTTTAGATATTTCCAAAACTTTTATTACATCTATAAGTTTGTTTAATTGTTTCATAACCTGTTCTAGAATATTTTCATCGCCTGTTACTTGAATTGTCATTCTAGAAATTTCTTTATCTTCTGTTTCTCCTACTGCAAGACTTTCTATGTTAAAACCTCTTGCACTAAAAAGTCCAGCTATTCTTGCTAAAACTCCAAAATGATTTTCAACAAGAACAGATATTGTATGTTTTTTTGTTTCTTTTTTTTCCATTATGCTAGCCCTCTCATTATTTCATGTATAGCATTTCCAGCTGGGACAAAAGGAAAAACATTTTCTTCTTTTTCTACAATAAAATCCATAACAACAACATTATCTATTTCCATAGCCTTTTTTATAACGGACTCTACATCTTCTTTTTTTGTTATTCTCATTCCAACTGCTCCATAACTTTCAGCGAGTTTAACAAAATCTGGATTTCCACAAAGCAATGTCTGACTATATCTTTTTTTGTATAAAAGTTCTTGCCATTGTCTAACCATTCCCAAATATCCATTATTTAAAATAACTATTTTTATTGGAATCTTATTTAAAACAGCAGTAGCAAGTTCTTGAATATTCATTTGTATTCCACCGTCTCCAGCTATACACCAAACAGTTCTTTTTTTGTCTCCTAGATATGCTCCTATAGCAGCAGGAAGTCCAAATCCCATAGTCCCTAATCCTCCGCTTGTAACAAAAGATCTTGGTCTATTGAAAAAACTATATTGTGCAGCCCACATTTGATGTTGTCCAACATCAGTACAAATTATAGATTCCCCTTTTGTAATTTCAGCAATTTTATCTATAACAAATTGTGGCCTTAATAAATTATCATCTTTTTTGTATGTCAATGGAGCTATTTCTTTCCAAGCATTAACTTTTTCCAACCATTCAGGTCTTTTCTTTGAATCAATCAAATCTATAAGATTATCCAATACGATTTTACAATCTCCAACAACTGGAACATCAACTTTTACTATTTTTGAAATGCTTGTTGG
>CAYQVV010000122.1:0-3507 GCA_964421155.1 uncultured Elusimicrobiaceae bacterium | reverse complement strand
AAATAAATTTTATTTAACTATATTGCTTCGCAAAAGCCCGCAATGACGAAGAGAAGAAATAAAAAATAAATAAAAAAGAGGTTTTTATGTCAAGAATTAATCAAAGGCTTGTAAATTTTAAAAATGCTCTTTTACTTTTACAGAAATCTATAAATTCATATAATTCTGATAAAAATAATGAAGTTTTTCATTTAGCAGTTATTCAGTCTTTTGAGATCGTTTTTGAATTGTCTTGGAAACTTATGAAAGATTATCTTTTTTTACAAGGAATAGAACTTTACACACCTAGAGAAGTTATAAAAGAATCTTTCAGTATAAATTTTTTAGAGGATGGACAGCTTTGGATTGATATGTTGGCAGATAGAAATGCTTCATCACATGAATATAGCAATGAAAAAATTTTTATTATTTTGGAAAAAATATCTAATATTTATTTTTCTGAATTTAAAAAATTGGAAAAATTAGTAGAGGCAAAAATTTTATGAAATTTGGATTACCAGAAAAAACAATAAAAATCATAAATGATTATTTTGCTAAATTAGAATATATAGAAATTGTTAAGATTTATGGATCAAGAGCTACAGGGCATTATCATAATGGATCTGATATAGATCTTGCTATATTTTTTAATTCTTCGAATAAAAATGATTTTATCTCAAAGATAAGTCTAGATTTATTTGAATTAGATACTCCTTATAAATTTGATGTTGTAGATTATAATTCATTAACAAATTTTGATTTAAAAAAAGAAATAGATGACTATGGAATAGTTTTTTATACTAGAGATAAAAAAGATATTATAAATTAATTAAATTTATGAGGAGAAATAGATGGAAAAAATAGATTTAACTAATTTAAAAAAAGCATTTGAAACCTTGAAACAAGCATTTAAACTCTTAGATAGTTGTAATGATTCTGATTTAAAAGAATTAATAGAAGATAGTTGTATTCAAAGATTTGAATATACTTATGAGACTGCTTGGAAAATTATGAAAAAATATTTAAAGTTAAAATATAATAAAACAGATAAAGAATTGACAATGAATAATATTTTTAGATATATGCAAGGATATGAAATAATTCCAAATTGGCAAAATTGGGAACTTTATAATGAAAAAAGAAATTCTACAAGTCATGAATATAATATAGAAAAAGCTAGAGAATCCTTAAATATTATTCATAGATTTATAATTGATGTTGAAATTTTAATCAAAAATATGGAGATTTATTATAATGATTAAAGGTGTAAAAGAATTAGAAGAAAATATAATTAAAAACATATTAGCACCTTATATGAATGAATATGATTTTTATTATTATGGATCTAGAGTAAAAGGAAATTTTGAAAAAACTTCAGATTTGGACATATTAATCAAAGGGAATAAAGAATTTTCATTTAGAGATTTAGAACTTATAAAATTTCAATTTGATCAAAGCGATTTATCTTTTATTGTAAATTTTGTTGATTATAATAAAATAGATAAGCATTTTTATGAAATTATAAAAAATGATTTGGTTTTGATAGGAAAATAAGTTTATACGAATTTTTTTTTATACAGATTGGAGGATAATATGCAAAAAGCTGTTGTTTTAGATTTGAAAAATTTAAAAGAAGCTTTAAAAACTTTAAAATTTTCTATAGAAATTTTTAAATCTGGCAATGTAGATGAAAATATTTTAAATATGTATGCAGATTCCTGTGTTCAAAGATTCGAATATACTTTTGAAACAGTATGGAAGATTATGAAAAAATATTTTAAAATGCAATATGCTAAAACAGATGAAGAATTGACAATGAATAATATTTTTAGATATATGGAAAGTTATAGATTTATTAAAGATTGGCAGAAATGGAAATTTTTTTATGAGCAAAGAAATAATACAGCTCATGAATATAATTTTTTAAAATCAAGAGAGCTTGTAAAAATAATTCCAGATTTTATAGAAGAAGTGGATTTTATATTACAAAAGTTTGAAAATATTCAAATTTAAAGAATTTTATTTATAATAATTTAGAATTGACAAAATTTATCAAAATTTTATAATTATAAAAATGATTTAGGGAGAAAATTTTGAGAAAAAATTTGAGAAAAAAAATACATGTTTTTAGTTTAAAAAGAATAATAATTGCTATATTTTTAATTTTTGTTTTTTTGATTTCTATGATATTTATGGTAGATAAAATTACAGGAAAAATTATTCATAGAAATGCAGAGATAGCAGTTCCTAATCTTGTAGATATGAATTTTGAAGATGCAAAAAAACTTTTAGCTAAATATAAATTGTCTATAGAAAAAGAATATGAAGTTTTTAATGCAAATCATGCCTCTAATTCTATCATATCTCAATTTCCAATAGCAGATTCCATAGTTAGGCAAAAAAGAATAATCAGAGTTGTTATAAGTAAAGGAGTTAATGATTTTGAAATGCCGAATGTTGTAAAAATGGATCTTAGAAATGCTGAAATTACTTTAAAAAATTATGGATTAAGTATAGGGAATATAGAATATGTTGAGTCTTTGAATATTGAGGAAGGGAAAATAATATCACAAAATCCATCCTCTAAATCTAAGATTTCTAGAGATGGGCTTGTTAATTTAAAAGTTTCTACTGGTTTACCAAAAACGGATAAAAAATTAATGCCTGCAGTTTTAGGACTTAAAAAAGAAGTTATAGATATATTGATGGATAATGTTGGGCTTAAGTATGAAATACAATATATTCCAGTTCAAGATGAATCGCAAAAAGGGATTGCTATAGAACAATCTCCAAATGGAGATGAAGATATTCAAGACGGACAAAATATAGTAGTTAAAATAGGAGAATAAATATAGTGAAAAATTTATATTTGTCGCCCTCTCTTTTATCAGCAGATTTTATGAATATAGAAAGGCAGTTTAAATTATTAGAAGCAGAAAATATAAATAGAATACATTTAGATGTAATGGATGGGCATTTTGTCCCTAATATTTCTTTTGGAGCTCCTGTTATTAAATCACTTAGAGAAAAATCTAATTTTGTTTTTGAGACTCACTTGATGATAAAAAATCCTGAAAAATATATAGATTCATTTAAAGAAGCAGGTAGTGATATTATAATTTTTCATCAAGAAGCAACAGAAGAACCTATTTATTTAATAGATAAGATAAAAAGTTTAGATATGAAAGCAGGAATATCTATTAAACCTAACACTCCATGGGAGGAGATAGGGGAATTATTGCATTTAGTAGATATGATATTGATAATGAGTGTTGAACCGGGTTTTGGCGGGCAAAAATATATGCCTGAAACAGCAAAAAAAATGAAATTTATGTTTGAATATATGAAAGATCAAGAAATTTTTGATGTAGATATAGCTATAGATGGTGGAATAAATGAATCAACTTTGGATGATGCAATTATAAATGGTGCAAATATTTTTATAGCTGGATCATCTTTGTTCAATAAAGATTTAGAAAAAATGTCAGTAAATATAAAAAATTTAAATCAAATTTTAAATAAGTATAA
>CAYQVV010000121.1:0-3563 GCA_964421155.1 uncultured Elusimicrobiaceae bacterium | reverse complement strand
ATATCATCTTTAGATCCAATATTGATTGAAAAAAATGGATTTAAACATTTTATGCTAAAAGAAATCTATGAACAGCCCCAAATAATTGAAGATTTAATTTTAAGCAAAATAAATATAGAAACAAAAAATATACATTTTGAAAATGTTAATTTTTCGAATAAAGATATAAATGAAATTTCTAGAATTATAATTTTAGCATGTGGAACTTCCTATCATGCAGGACTAATAGGAAAATTTTTAATAGAAGAAATGGCAAAAATCCCTTGTGAAGTAGATATAGCTTCTGAATTCAGATACAGAAATCACGATGGAATAGTAGATAAAAATTGCCTTGTCATTGCAATAAGTCAATCTGGAGAAACTGCAGATACTATTGCAAGTTTTCAAGAAATGAAAAAAATTGGAACAAAAAATTTAGTTATATGTAATGTTACTGATTCTAGTCTTGTAAAAATGGCTGATAATATAATTTATACTAGATGTGGACCAGAAATAGGTGTAGCATCTACAAAAGCATTTACTTCTCAACTTTGTGTACTTTATTTATTGTCTTTATTTTTAGGTGAACAAAAAAAATCTATAGACTCAAAAAAATATTACGAAATCATAGACGAATTAATAAAAATTCCAAAAAAAATAAAACTTACTATAGATTCTACAAAAAAAGTAATGGAAGATTGGAGTAAATTATTTTTTCAAAAAAATAGCTTTTTATACTTAGGAAGAAATACTAATTATCCTATTGCTTTAGAAGGTGCTTTAAAATTAAAAGAAATATCATATATACATGCAGAAGGCTATCCTGCTGGAGAAATGAAACATGGACCAATAGCTTTAATTGATGAAAATATGCCTGTTCTAACTATTGCAACAGAATCCAGTGTTTATGAAAAAGTTGCGTCAAATGTTGAAGAAGCAAGAACTAGAAATGGAAAAATGCTTGTTATTGCAACTGAAGGAAATAATCATATAAATAATTTGGCTGATTTCGTTTGCTTCGTTCCAAAAACATTAAATCTTTTATCTCCTATCATAAATATAATTCCTTTGCAATTTTTAGCTTATTTTATTGCTGAAATGAGAGGTTGTGATGTGGATCAACCTAGAAACCTTGCAAAAAGTGTTACTGTTGAATAAATAAATGTTATCATTAAACAGCGATTTTAAATTTATTATTATTTGTGATGATCTGACTGGATGCGGAGATATTGCATATTGGGCTAAATATTTAAATACAAATTTAAATCAAAAAATCATTAATTTTGATTTTTCAAAAAAAAACAATATTAATTCAACTTTAAAAAAAGTAAATATTTTAATAATAAATACAGAATCTAGATTTGATGATGAAATAACTGCTAGAAACAAAATAAAAGCGGTTTTAAAAAATCTAGATTCAGAAAAATTATTAAATTCATCATTTTTTATATTCAAAAAAATAGATTCTACTCTTAGAGGAAATTTTGCAATTGAAATAGATGAAATAAATTCTATTTTAAACTGTGAATATATTCCTTTTATTCCTGCATATCCTGAATACCTAAGATGGATAAAAAATAAATCTTTATATATAGATAAAATTCTTTTAGAAGATACCGTATTTGCAAAAGATCCAAAAAATCCAATACATAAATCATTTATCCCAGAAATAATAAATTCTCAATTAAAATCTAAAGAAAAAACAAATAAATTTTTGATTGAAGACATAAAAAATATAGAAGAATTTGAGTGTCGTGTTAAAAATTTTTTAAAGAATGATAATAGAAAAAATAAGTTTTATGCTGGAAGTTCAAAGTTTTTTGGAGAAATTTTAAAAAACTTTATGCTTTCAAAAAATTTTCAAATTAAATCTAAAACAAAAAAAAATAAATTAAAGTTCAAAGATTTCTTTATAATCGCAGGAAGTTTTAACGAAAAAACAAATAAACAAATACAATTTTTCAAAGCAAAACATAACTTAAAAATTTTAGAACAAACAACCCTTTTTACCCTTTTTACAAATAATAAAAACACATATCTATTAAAAACACCTGATAATTTACAAAAAAATTATTCTATAAAAAATATAAATAATAAAATCTCAGATATTTTATCCATTTATGATGATAACAACATAAAAAATATTTTAATTCTTTTAGCAGGAGGAGAAACATCTTACAACTTCACAAAACTATTGAATATAAAAAACTTAGATATCATAGATACTATAGATACTGGAATAATTCTATGCAAAGACAAAAAATCTAAAATTAATTTAATTTTAAAATCTGGAGGATTTGGAAAAAAAAATTTTTTTGAAAAAGTTTTTAAAAAATTTATTGATATTTAATTTACATTTATTAAAAATAAATAGCTTTTTTATTCTTAAAATAATATAATAAATCGTTTTGTTTATAATAAGTATTTGGAGGAAAAAATGGCAACATTGGTTGTAGTCGGAACACAATGGGGAGATGAAGGAAAAGGAAAAATAGTTCACCTTTTATCAGAAAAATCTAATTATATTGTTCGTTATCAAGGTGGAAATAATGCTGGGCATACAGTAATATTTGATAACAAAAAATTTGTTTTACATTTAGTTCCATCAGGAATTCTAGAACCGCATAAAAAATGTATAATAGGAAATGGTGTTGTAGTAGATCCTTTTGAACTTATGCAAGAAATAGAATTTTTAGAAAAAAAAGATATAAATATAGACGACAGATTTTTTGTAAGTGATGCTTGTCATGTTATATTGCCTTATCACAAATTTATTGATGTTTGGATAGAGCAAAAAAATAGCAAAAAAAATAAAATCGGAACAACAAAAAAAGGAATTGGTCCTGCATATGCAGACAAAGTAGAAAGAGTCGGAATACGAATGGCTGATTATATAAATGATGATATATTTTTTGAATTATTAGATAGGAACCTTGAAGAAAAAAAAGTAATCTTAGAAAATTTTAAAACTATATCTGAAATTAAAGCTCAAATAATAGAAGAAAGAAACAAAATTATAAAAAGACTCAGACTTTTTGTTTGCAACACTAGTTTTTTAATAAATCAAGTAATAAAAGAAAAGCAAAATGTTATATTTGAAAGTGCTCAAGGAACTATGCTAGATGTAGACTTTGGAACATATCCTTTTGTTACATCTTCAAATCCATTATCTGGGGGATGTTGTGCAGGAGCAGGAGTCGCTCCAAATAAAATAGATTCTATTTTAGGAATTGTAAAAGCTTATACAACAAGAGTAGGAGAAGGTCCTTTTCCTACAGAATTATTTGATGAAAATGGAAAACATTTAGGAGAAGTAGGACAAGAATTTGGAGCTACTACTGGAAGACCTAGAAGATGTGGATGGTTTGATGCTGTAGTTGTAAAATATAGTGTTATGGTTAATGGAGTCAATGCTCTAGCTTTAACAAAACTTGATGTTTTAGATGGATTAAAAGAAGTAAAAATTTGTATTGGATATAAATATAAAGATCAAATTTTGGATCAATTTCCTTCATCTAGATCTATTCTTGAAAATATGGAACCTGTTTATATAAGTATGCCTGGATGGACTGAAAGTACAAAAG
>CAYQVV010000120.1:0-3593 GCA_964421155.1 uncultured Elusimicrobiaceae bacterium | reverse complement strand
GTTTTCTATGATATCATTTTATGAAATTCATGAAGGAACTCTTGTCAATAGCGACAAAGATTCTGCAACAATAACTATTTACACTTCGCCAGACGAATCAGAAAAACAAAAAATTATGAATTCTTTAGATATAACCAAACATGACATAGAATCTGCTCTAGATCCTGAAGAAATATCTCGTATAGAATTTACAAGTGAACACACATATATAATTTGGAAACAACCAAATAATGTATCTTTTGAACAAAACTTAAAATTTGAAGTTTCTTCTGTTGGAATATTCTTAAATAAAAATAAACTTACAATAATATCTAATGAAAATATAATCCATTTATCTAATGTAGATTTTAAAAAATTAATATCTACTAATGATTTTGTTTTAAAATTTTTATTATATACAATAAGACATTTTTTTTCACACTTAAAAGCCATAAAACAAATATCTTCTGAATTGCAAATAAAACTAAATACATCCATGGGGAACAATTACCTATTGCAAATGTTTGCTCTTGGAGAAAGCTTGATATATTATCTAAATGCTCTAGAATCAAACTTATCTGTATTAACTAAATTAAGAGGAACTCCAGACAAAATAAAACTATCTCAAGATGATATAGAGCTACTAGATGACATAATAATAGAACAACAACAATGTAATAGACAAACTCAAATATATAGTTCTGTTTTATCAGGATTAATGGATGCTAGAGGAAATATTATAAACAATAATATGAATTTACTTTTAAGAAATTTAACTGTAATCAATATAGTTTTTTTACCGTTGACATTATTAACCGGAATACTTGGAATGTCTGAATATACTATTATTACCGGTGGAGAACAAAACTGGAAAATATCTTATTCTATATTCATGATCGCAATAATAATAATTGGCTGGATAACTTGGATTTTAATTAACAAAAACTCTAAAATAAAAAACAAAAATAAGTATTAATTATAAAATATCTTTTATAATTCCACCACCCAAAACAAAATCTCCATCATATATAACGCAAGATTGTCCTTTACTTATAAAATCTTGAGGCTCATTAAAAACTACATACAAATCTTTATATCCTTTAGAAAAAAATATTGCCCCTTTTATTAAAGTTTGTCTATATCTAGTTTTTATAAAAATTTCTTTTGGAAATATTTCTTCATCAACAAAAAAATTTACATCATCTAAAATCAAACCTTTTGCTGGACATTCTCCTTTTTTAGAAACTATTATTAAATTTTTTTCTGCTTTTATATTTTGAACAAATAACGGCTCTTTAGTTGATAATCCCAAACCTTTATGTTGCCCTATCGTATAATTTGTTATACCAGTATGTTTTCCCAAAATATTTCCATCTAAATCAACAATATCCCCATTCAAATTTTCTATTCCTCTAGTTTTAAGAAAACTTTTATAGTCTTTTCCTGTAATAAAACAAACATCTTGACTTTCTCTTTTTTCTGCTACTGGAAGATTTAATTCTTTAGCTATTTTTCTAACTTCATCTTTAAAATAATTTGCTAATGGAAAAAGAATAAAAGATAAACTTTCTTTATTTATTGAATATAAAAAATATGTTTGATCTTTTTTTTTATCTTTTGGAGTCTTTAAACAAATATTTTGTTTATATTTTTCTATTTGAGCATAATGTCCTGTTGCAATATAATCGAATTCCATCGCTTTTGCTTGATTTAATAATAATCCAAACTTTAAAAATTTATTACATCTAACACAAGGATTTGGGGTATTTCCTAATCTATATTCTTCCACAAAATTTTTTATTACTTTATCTTCTAATATTTCTGAAAAATTAAATACATAATGTTTTATTGAAAGACTATTACATATTCTTTTTGCATCTTCTATTTCTTTTGGTCCGCAACATAATGTTTTTTTTGCTTCAAAATTATTTAATCCAAGACACATTGTAACACCTGTTACATCAAACCCATCCCTTTTCAAAAGATAAGCTGATACTGCAGAATCTACTCCTCCACTCATTGCAATCATAACTTTTTTTATATTAGTCATTTTTAAATAATCCCTGATATTTTTCTATTTCCATTTTTAAATCTTCTTTTGTTACAACATCAGATATTGCACAAATAGCATCTGCTCCTGCATCAATAACAGATTTTACATTTGAAATATTAATTCCTCCGATTGCAACCAAAGGAATATTTTTATCTTGCGTGTAATTTTTAATATTTTTTATTAATTCTAATCCTACTGGGTTCCCAGCATTTTTTTTAGTGTTTGTTAAAAATATTGCGCCTATTCCCAAATAATTAGCTCCACCTTCCAAAGCCAACTTTGCCTCTTCAAGAGAATGAACTGTTATTCCTATAATTTTATCATTACCTAAAATTTTTCTAGCAATTTTACACGGAATATCTTCTTGTCCTAAATGGACTCCATCTGCATCAACTGCCAATGCAATATCAATTCTATCATTTATCAAAAAAATAGAATTTCTAGATATGTCTCTCAAAATTTTAGCCTCTTCATATAATTCTAAGGAGTTAGCATTTTTATTTCTATATTGAATTATTCTAGTTCCAGCCAAAATAGCATTTCTACAGTCCGAAATAATTCCATTTTTACTTAAATCATTATCTGTTATAAAATAATATCCTTTTATTTCCATAAAAAAATCCTCATTCTTTTTTTTATATTTTCCTCTTCTAAATTATAAACTTCATCAAAAAGTTTTTGCTTAAAAGTTCCAACCCCAGAACTTTCTTGTTCTGCAATTTCTGCCGCAACTTCAAAACAAACTAAAGCACATACAGATGAAATAACATAATCTTTATCAACTCCAGCAAATGTTCCTATCACAGAAGTTGCCATACATCCAGTTCCAACGATATCTGACATTATAGATTTTCCATTTTCAATTATAAAAATTCTATCTTTATCTGCAACAATATCTTTTTCCCCAGTTATTACCACTACACAATTATATTTTTTTGCTAAATTTTGAGCTAATATTTTCAAATCTAAAGCAATATCTGTTGAATCTACACCTCTTGTTTTAACATCTTCTCCATAAATTTTCGCTATTTCCGATGCGTTACCTTTTATTATGTCTATTTTAAAATTTTTGATAATATTTTCGCAAACCCCGTTTCTAAATTTAGTGGCACCTGCTCCACAAACATCAAAAATAACAGGGATACCTTTCTCATTTGCAGTTTTTATAGAGATATTCATTGCTTCTACAACTTCTTTAGTTAATGTTCCAATATTTATAACTAGAGAGTTTGAAATTTTTGTCATATCACTTGCTTCTTCTATTGCATGAGCCATTACAGGAGAGCCTCCAAAACATTTAACAATATTTGCACAATCATAAATTGTAACCCAATTTGTTATATGATGAACAACTGGACTAAAAGATCTAACTTTTTTTAGTAAAATAAATGGATTTAAATCTTTAATCATACAAAAATCCTCCAATTTAATTATCTATTTTAATGCCAATATCTTATCTTTAAATTTACTACTATAAAACAAACAAAAGTCGCCACGTGGCGACTTTTAAAATTTTTCCCGACGAGAAAAAACTAATTTTTAAAAAACTAGATTTCTCATT
>CAYQVV010000119.1:0-3609 GCA_964421155.1 uncultured Elusimicrobiaceae bacterium | reverse complement strand
GAATGAGCAATAAAAATGAAAGGTTAGCATCAGGAATATACATAGCTAGAATAAGCAGTCAAGGTAGTCATAAAACATTTAAAATTGCCATTTTGAATTAAACAAATAAAATCTAGGGGAAAAAAATGTTAATTTTACAATCTATAGTTTTAGCAGCAATACAAGGTTTTTGTGAATTTTTGCCAATAAGTTCTTCTGCACATTTAATTTTTGTTCCATGGTTTTTTAATTTTGACAAATTTATTGTAGGGCAAACTTTTGATATTTCTTTGCATCTAGGAAGTGCAATAGCTATAATTTTTTGCTTGAGAAAAGAGTTTAAAAAATTAATAATAGGATTTTTTGCTTTTATAATAAAAATTTTAAAAATTGATAAAAATAACTATTTTGAAAAATTAGATGATTATGATGAATCTTATTCAAGATTGAGTATATTAATAATAATTGCAACTATTCCAATAGCTTTATTTGGTGTTTTTTTTAAAGATTATGCAGAAACAATTTTTAAGAATACATTTTTAATTGGCATAGCTTTAATTATTTTTGGATATATTTTGTATTTTTTTGATAAAAAAGCAGAAGAAAATATAGAAATAAAAGTTTTAAAAATGGAAAAATTGAGTTATAAAAATGCAATATTTATAGGCTTATTTCAGGTATTATCTATAATTCCTGGAGTTTCAAGGTCTGGAATTACTATGACATCAGAAAGAATTTTAAATATGCCTAGAGAAGATGCTGCGAAATTTTCTTTTTTACTTGCAACTCCAACAATTATTGGAGCAGTTATTTTAGAATTAAAAAATATTTTTCATATTATTTCAGATAAATCTCAAGTTTTTTATTTCTCTATAGGTTTTATTTTTAGTATAATTTTTAGCTATATTGTTATAAAAAATTTTTTGAATTATTTAAAAAAACATTCTTTTAAAGTATTTTTTATATATCGTTTAATAATAGGAATTATCATAATTATTATTTCATTTTTTAAATAAAAGGAAAATTAAAAAATTTTAAGAATGGCTAAAAGACAAGTTTTTTTATTTAATAATAATTTAGATCAGAAAAATAAAGTTTTAGAAATATACATAGACTTACTGAAGAATAAAAATATTTCTCCTTCAAATATTTTGCTTTTATCAATTAACAATCAAAAAATATATGATAAATTATTGCCAAATATTTTAGAATTTGTTAATAAAGGATTTGAAGAAATTTGGATTGATAATTTTTCTTCATTTTCCAGAAAAATTCTTAGAAAATATTATTATCTATTAAATATTCCAAAAGATTTTGAAGTTATATCTGGTTTTGAACAAAAATTGCTTTTGAAAAGAATTTTTGAAAAAGAAGATTTTTTTAATTTTAAAAATTTTAAAAATTTAGAAGAAGGAAATAAAATTCTTTTTAATAAACTTAAAGATTCTGATGTTTTTATAAATGATATTTTAAATTTGCTGGATTTGTTTAAATTAAATTATGATTCAGAGAATTTAAGATTAAAGGAAATAATTCAAAAAATTTATATTCAAAGCGAAAATATTTTATCTTTTAGTCATTTTTATACTATCTATGAGGTTTATCAAAAATATTTAAAAATTTATAATTTTTTAGATTATAAAGATTTGAATTTAAAAACAATAGAATTATTTCAAAAAAATCAACAAATTTTAGAGCATTATCAAAATAAATTTCAGTATTTGATTTTAGAAGAAATGGAAGAATTGACAGAATTAGATTCAAAATTGTTAGAACTTTTATTTTCTAAATGTGAACAAAATAAAAATTTAAATTTTTTTGGAACGGCAAATTTTGACAGCTCAATTTATAGTTTCAAAGGAACTGATAAAAAGTTTGGAGAAAAGTTAATAGAAAAATTAAATTTAGATAAAAATTTTTTATGCAAAGATGTTTCTTATAATTCAGAAAAAAATTTAATTTTTAATTGTTTTGACAGAGAAGAAAATGAAATTTTTTGGATTGCAAAAAAAATTCAAGAATATTTATTATTAAATAAAGGATATGAACCAAAAGATTTTTTGATTGTCAGAAGAGAATTAAAAAATAGTGCTAAAATTTATAGAAAAATTTTTAAAGAAATGGAAATTCCTTTTTATTTAGAAGGAATGGGTGGTGTTTTTGATGATCCATTAATTTTAAATTTAATTTTGTATATAAAAATTTTATATATATTTTGTGATAAAAATGCTATAGCTTTAAAAAATGATTTTGATTTCGAATCATTTTATGAAGATTTTATAAAAATTTTGTTTATTAATTCAAAAAATTTACAAAGTAAAGATAAAAAATTGTTTCTAGAATTTTTTGAATTTAAAAATGTATTTTTTCAAAATACATTTAGCGATAAAAATAAACAAAAAAATATTTTAATTTTAGATTTTAAAAATTATATAACTGAATTTTGTGATAATTCTCAAAATTTTAAAAATAATATTTATGTTTTTATAAAAAATTTTTTAGAAATTTTGTCTGATTATGAAAAAAATCAAAATATAAACGTAAAAGATTTGTTTTTTAATATTTGTAATAAATATGAATTATTAGACTATAAAAATGAAAAATGGGAAATATTGAATACATTTTTTAAAACCATTTCAGATTTTGAAAAGATTTTTGTTAATTTATATTCAGATAAAAAAGATAAAAATATTTTAAATTTAGAATATTTTATATATTTTTTGGATGATATTTTGAAAGCATATACTTTTGAAGCTACAATAGAAAATCGTTATGAAAATGTAGTAAATATTATTACCTTAGCAAATGCTAAAATGTTTGCTGGAGAAAAAAAAATTGTATTTTTTGTCGGAGTTTCAGAAAATATTATTCCACAGAAATTTAAAAAATTTAAAAGTAATTTTTTAGATTTTGATAGTTTATATAAACTTGAAAAAGATTTTAGAGATTTTGATGTAAATATAAATTTCAATATTTTTAGAGATTATTTTAGTTTTTTTGAAAATGAAAAAATTTTGTTTAATACAGCAATTTCTTTGGCAATAGAAAAATGTTTTATATCTCATTCAGATTTTACTTTTTCTAGTCCAGATTCAAAACTTAATAAGAGTTCTTTTTTGGATTTTGAGGATAAGTATAATCAAAATAAAGAATTGTTTTATAATAAAAAAGATTTTTATTATAAAGAATATTTAAATAATTTTGGAATTAATGAAGAAGAATTTGAAAATTACAAAAAAAATAAAATAAAAATTTTTGAGCAAAAAGAAAGAAATTTAAAATATGTTTTGAAAAATAATAAATATTCAAAAACAAGTGTTGAAAATTATTTGGAATGCAATAAAAAATTTTTATTATCAGATTTGTTGTTTTTTAGATTAGAAAATAAAGATATTTCTATTTATTTTGGAAATATTATACATGATATTTTATATAACTTTCATAAAATTTATAATCATTCTACAGATTTTGCATCTAGTGTAGCTCGAGATTTTTTAACAAAATTAATAAATGAAAAGTTTGATTCAAAAGATAAAAATATTATAGAAAAATTTGATTGTATTGGCGAGATAGAATGGTATAAAAAGTTTGCTTTTAAATTTTTATTTGATTATCTAGATGATTCTTTAA
>CAYQVV010000118.1:0-3658 GCA_964421155.1 uncultured Elusimicrobiaceae bacterium | reverse complement strand
TACTCTCTATTCTAAAACGGAATAGTCTCTTTCCAGTTCGGGTTCATAGTTTTAAAAAATTTAAGCATTTTATTTTATTTTTTATCACAAAAATGGTAGAATATTTGAAAACGCATGAGACAAAAAGAAAAAATTAAATATATAAAAAAATTACCATCAAATTATGAACTAATGCTCATAAGTTTTTTTATTACAAATCCACAAGCATTAATAAAACTTAAAAAACAATGGGACAAAAGGGATGCAGAACATAAAAACTATAAAGGTAGAACAAAAAAAGATTATAAAGCCGTAAGTAGTGAAACTTTTGGCGGGTCAATTGCTTTAATAGACCCAAATAATCTAAAACTTGGTTTTATATCAGAAATTAGTTGCCCAGTAGCTACTGGAATGTATTACGACAATAAAAATAAAAAATTGTTCGTTGGCAGCAATAAGTGGGTCAAGGTAATTAAAGGGGGTAAAATAATAACCAGTTTAGGTAATAACCTATTTAATGATATTCATTCTATATCAGTAAGTCCTCAAAAAAATTTATTAATTTGTTCAACAGGGACTGACTCTATATTAGAAATAAACCCTAACAACCCATCAAAAATATTATGGGCTTGGTTTGCAACAAAAAATGGCTATAAACAAACTCCTTCTGGAAAAATAAGAAAAATTAATAAAAAATTAAATTATCAAATAATAACAACGACGACTCCGGAACACACAACGCACATTAATAGTTGTTGGAATTATAAAAAAAACAAAATTTTAGCAACTCTCTTTCATCAAGGCACAATAATAGAAATTAACATTAATACAAAAAAGTCCATAATTTTATTTTCTGGACTAAAATGCCCTCATTTTATAAAAAAACGAAAAAATGGTTACTTGGTCTCTGATACTAGAAATAACCGTGTTTTACTATTAAATAAAAAATTTAAAATAAAAAAAATATTTAAAAATAATTATAATTGGGTTCAAGATGCTGTAGAGTTAAAAAATGGTCATTTTATAATCGGAGACTCAAATAATGAACGAATTGTAAAAGTTAATCAGGACGGGAAAAAAATAGAAAAGTTTCAGATGAAAAAAAATAGTAGAAAATTATTCTCTTTTTTAAAAATAACAAAAAAAGAAGCAGCGGAAATATTTGGATTATAAATAGTTCAGAATATTTAAATTATTTATTAGCAATGTGATAAAAACATTTAACATCTTGATCGTCCCACTTACGAGCCTTTAACTTCTTTATTCTTTTTTTAAAAAATTCTTTATTAAGATTGTCCAAATATTTATATAAAATCATTATTATATCCTCCTTCTTTTTTACACGAGACATCTTATGAGTTAATTCATAACTAAATGTATTAAAAACTTTTTCTAATTCTGGAAATAAAATTATAAAAATTGAATATTTAATTAAACTCTTAATAAAATATTTTTTGTATCGTGATTGAATTATTGATTTTAATAAGGACGAAACGCAAGAATAATAAGCATCGCTATCAAAATTATTTTTTATTTTATATTTCTTAATTTCCAACAAAAGGCTGGAAATTATTTTCTTGCAATAAACCCCCTGAAGAGAAATATTATATTTTGCGCATAAACGTAATATTCTTCCTAAAAGAAGGAGGGGATTTTCTTTAGTTATTTTAATAACTAATTTTATTTTTTTACTTTTTATCCCTTCCAACGCATTAAATCTATCAACACAATCCATTTGTGGATAACGAAAAAATAATGAATCGATATTAAAATGTCCTATTAATTCTAAATCTTTCAAAAACACCATATCAAAAAAGAATTTTTTGTATTTTGCATATACCAAAACAACTTTTTTATTTTTATGTATAATGTATTTTCTATATGGTTCAATTATGGTAAAACCACGATTTTTAATTTTTTTTACAAAATTTTTAATTTTTTGCTGATTTGTCCCTCTTATGACAATATCTAAATCTTCTATAGTGTTTTTTTTATTTAAAAGTAGGTTTATTGGTGTGCTACCATACAAAACAAATTCTTTTTCTCCAATCATATCATGAATATTATTCATAAGTTTTTTCGCGACAATATTTAATTTATGAATTTTTATTTTTTTTTCCATATTTTATCAAATAATGCTTTCTGCCTCATTATCGTCTTTACGGCTCTCTTTATATATAAATTATTAATATGGGGTGATGTGGGGTATAATTTTAAAGCAGATATTTCTAAATCTTCAAATAATTTCATATATCCGTGACTAAAAGAATATTCTACGCCTAAATTTTTTGACATTCTATTTTGATAATCCCAAGTAAAAAAATTTTTTGTGTATTCATTTATATTATTAATCAAATCTCGAAATTTTTTGTTATTTTTTATCAATGAAATAAAATCGCTTTTCTTATTTAATAATTCTGGGGGATAAAACCCAAACATTGTTACATAACCTAAGGATTGTTTATTATAGATTATTATATCTTCATACTTACTCAATAATTTCCTCGTAAACAATGCGGCTTTAACAAGATTCGCCAAATTTCTCTGATAGCCACTAACACCCAAAATATGGAGTGATGCGAGGGCAGCTAAAGCAGCCCCTCCTTGTCTTGAAGTCTCCAAAGTAAAATCAGCAGGAGATATAAAGCTAAATTCGGGCGAAATCTGGTGTAGATCAAAAAAGGCATTTTCTTTTTTTGATAAAAAACTTAAATCAACGATATTATTAAAAATAATGATACTACATGGAATTGGACAGGCGCCAACACCCTTATGAAAATCAACCCCCCACGAATCAGCATATTTTAAAAAAGATAATTTTTGATATTGTTTTTTTATAGATCGTAATGTATTTTTATCAATATTTAGATCATTCTTAATAAAATCATAATCTCTAAACATTAACCAAGCCCATCCAATAACTGTATCCACGTGAATATGAGGCTTATATTTAAGAGAAAAACGCTCAACAATTTTATCTCTCAATCTTACAAAGGCTTTTATGTCATCAATAGTATGACTATAAGTAGTCCCGCCATTAATCAAGATGGTTGATAATAAATTACCCTCTTTAAAAATCTTTACCATTTTTTCTTCAGCATCTTTTAAATCACTCTTCCTATCTTTATTCGCCTTGATCACTATTACATTATTAGTACCAATCCCAAGCCAATCGGTTGATACTGTATGCGAAAAATGAGAGTCCTCGGTTACCATAACTCTAACATTACTTGACATCCCAATTTTTCCGGAATCGGGAAAAGCTTTTTTGGTACCAACTTTAACGGCATAAAAATTAGTAGCCGTGCCACCAAAAGTAAAAAATCCTTGAGCATTTGTTTTTACATTCGCTAAACCAGCTAAAATTTTAGAAACCGACTGTTCGGCTATTAATGCATTTCCCGCCAACCCACTATTTATGTTATAAATGTTTTCCTCAAGAGCTAATGAATACATAGCCACTGCTCCGGTATTTGTCGGGGCCCCTACATTATATTGTAAATTAGGGCTTCTCCATTTAGGAACGCCAGAAAATAAATCAGATACAATTTCATTGCATTTAATAAGAGGATTTATGCATCTGTTAGGCATCTTAGAATATTTATTTATCATTTCTATATATTCTTCTTTACCCCATTTCCCAGGAATTCTAGTAAATTTATGAGATGATTTTTTCTCT
>CAYQVV010000117.1:0-3659 GCA_964421155.1 uncultured Elusimicrobiaceae bacterium | reverse complement strand
TAAAACAAATCCTAGAAATTTTTAAACGATTTTTAATATTTTTACTCAGCTTTTCCGCTCTAAGGCGGACGAAAGAGAAAAAAAACAAATCTAAAATATATAATTATCTATATCGCATGAATCAACATTAAAATTTATTTTTACTAAATCAATAAATCTTCTTTGCTCACTCTTATATATTTCTATTGTTTCAATACTTTTTCTTTTTTCAAAAATTTCAGAATTTTGTCCATTTCTCACAAAAACAACTTTATCAAAAAAATTATATGCTAAATTTATATTATGCAAAATCATTATTATAGACATACCTTTATCATTAAACTTTTTCAAAAGCTTTAAAATCTCTATTTGAAATTTTATATCTATATTAGATAAGCATTCATCTAAAAACAAAACTTGAGGATTTTTTAAAAGTGCTTGAGCTATTAAAACTCTTTGAAATTCACCACTGGATATATCATTTATTCTTTTATTTAATTTTATAAAATCATTTATATTCAAAATTTCAAATATTTCATTTTTATATTCTGTAAAATAATCTAATGTTATATTCAAAAAATTTTTATCTAAAGAGGAAATCCCAAAATCTATAAAATCTTTCACATAAAAATTATATATAAAATTTGTTTTCTGCGGGACTGCTGAAATATAATTTGTCACTTTTGGATAATTTTTATTTATATCAAGATTAAAATTAATACTTCCAGATTTTAATTTACAAACTCCAAAAATAGTTTTTATTATTGAACTTTTTCCTGCTCCATTTTCTCCTATGATTGCTGTAAAATCTTTTTTTTTAATTTCAAAATCAAAATTATTTAAAACTGTTTTATTTTGATCATTATAGTAAGAATATATATTATTAAGTTTTATTTGATGATCATTCATTTTCATAGATTCCTTTTCGTGATATAAAAAAAATAAAAAATATTCCACCAATAAAACTTGTAATAACACCTACTGGAATTTCAGTTGGATATAATATATTTTTTGCAACAAAATCTGAAAACAAAAGATAAAATGCTCCAAATAATGCTGTTGGAATAATTATTGATTTTGTTTTTCCACCAATAAATATTCTAATTATATGCGGAATCATAAGCCCAATAAAACCAATTATTCCAGTATAAGCTACAGATATTCCTGCTATAATAGATGCAGTTAAAAATAAAAGCCTTTGTTCTTTTTTAACATTTATTCCTAAAAATGAAGCATGTGTCTCTCCCAAGCTTAAAATATCTATTACATCACTTTTTTTGTAGCAAAAAATTATTCCCAAAACTATTACCACAGCCATTAAATAAAACAAATAATCTACATTTCCAGATAAATTTCCTATAAGCCAACTTTTAGACATATAGATTTTTGAATAATCTATGAAATAAGACAATAATTCAACAATAGCCAAACATATTATGTTTATCATTATTCCAGCAAGCAATATTTGATAAATAGAAAATCTTTTTTTTAAAAATATAAAATAAATTATCAAAATGCTAAAAATAATCCCAAAAAATGTATTAAATAAAAATAAAAATTTTGAATCTTGATTTAAAATCATAGAAATATTGACGAATAAAACAACACTTCCAGATATTCCCAAAGTATATGGTTCAGCCAAAGGATTTCTCAATAATCCTTGAAAAACTAATCCACTTGTTGCTAGACTGGCTCCAACTACTAGAGCCAAAAATATTCTAGGAAGTCTAAATTTTAAAATTATTTGATTTAAATTTGAACTAGAGTTAAAAACTTCTTGTAAATTAAAATTTAATCCAAAGGTTAAATATATTAAAGAAAGAAAAAATATTAAAATAATTATAATTGTATTTATATTTTTTTTTATAAAATTCATTGTTTTGTTTACTCAAAGGATTTGAAAATCAACCTTTTATCTTTGGAATATACTCTATATTTCTTATTTCTTTTGATATTTTTATTTGTGCTTTTCCATTTTTTTTTGCTTGATATAATGAAGCATCTGCCAAATTCATTAACATTTTTATCAAAATATCTACATCCTGCATTTTATAATCATAATTTTTGACTGTCGGATTATAAGGACAAATTCCCATACTTATAGTTACTTTCCTTTTATATCTTTTTTCCAAGTCCTTTATTCTAGAATCCTCATTATAATTTATTTCAAATCTTTTTATAAAGTTTTTAACATCTTCATTTTTAATATTTCTTAGTAATAATATAAATTCATCTCCACCTTTTCTAAAAACTTCGTCGCTAGGTCTTATCAAAGATTGAACTACTTCAGCTATTGTTTTTAAAGTTTCATCTCCTTCTCCATGTCCAAATGTATCATTTATTCCTTTAAAATTATCTATGTCAAAAATTCCTATTGCAAAATTTCGTCCTATTTCAAAACTTTTAGCTGCTTCCTCTTGTAATCTTATTAGCATAAATCGTTCATTATGCAATCTTGTCAAACTATCTAAGTTTGCTTTTTCATTCGCATAAATGCTTGAAAAAATATTTTTTATTTTATTACAAATGACTTTTATTAAAAAATAATCATCCTGGGTATATTCTTGTTTTGCGTCTATCTTTTCTCCTATAGCCATAAATCCTAATAATTTATTACCATCACTAAAAGGAATTATTATTTGTGCTTTTAAATCTTCCATAATATTATTTGTTTCTTCTAACTCTTTTGCCTTTGTTTTCTCTGCCCATTCTTTTATATATCTATAAAGAATCAAATCTTTTTTATAGCTAATATGTTTTATAAAATCACTTGCCCCATCTATTTCAATCAAATCAGAGCTAGTCTCACAACAATATTTCTTTTTAATCTCGTTATATAAATAAATATATGTTTCGCTTGCTTTCAAAATTCTATTAACTAATTTTTCGGATTTTGAACATAAACCTATAATTTCTCTTTGTTCATCAAGTCTTTCTATTTCTTCAAGAAAAATGGTCTGCTGGCTATTTTTGTATTTATTTAATGCTTCATCTGATATAGTTTTAAATTTCAAAATCGCATTCATTTCTAGCTCTGCATCAATCATTATATTTTGTAAAATATCTAACTCTTCTTTATTAAAAATAATTCCATCTTCTTTTTTATTATAAACTAAAAATCCTTGTAAAAAACCATTCACAAAAAACGGATAACATAAATCTATTTTTAATTGTGTCATTTCATCTATTAAATCTAAATTTTTGTTTTCTTTTTTTAAGTCTTGCAAATAGATATATTTTTTCTTTTCTAATAGATATTCAACCAGATTAGTTGTTATTGAAATTTTTTTATTTTTTTCTTGTGTGTAATCTTCATTATTCGTAGAAATTATTTCATAATATTTATTAGACAGCTCATAATAAGCCGAATATGTTATTTTTAATTCTTTTGATATATCTTTTGTTAATATGTTTAGAATTGTTACTTTATCTAATATATTTTTTATTTTTATTGATTTTAATTTATCCCATATTTTCTTATATCTACCTAGGAACATATGATAAAAAATCTTATCTACTTTGTCTTTTTGAAAATATATAAATAAATTTAAGATAATAAAAATAATAGATAAATATATATTTTTATAAAAAGTAATTATTGACAAAAAAAGCATAACGAAAAAAACACAAAAAATCATTATATTTTTTGATAATCTTCTCCATGCCATATCAATATCCAT
>CAYQVV010000116.1:0-3699 GCA_964421155.1 uncultured Elusimicrobiaceae bacterium | reverse complement strand
AAGAATAAAAATAAAAGATTTAAAAATAATTAGTAAAGGACAAAAAAGTTTTTAATTAGGAAAATAAGGGAAAATAAAATGAGTGAAAATCTAAATAAATCAAATTATGATGCGAGTAATATCCAAATTTTAGAAGGATTAGAGGCTGTACGAAAAAGACCTGCAATGTACATAGGATCTACAAGTTCTATGGGTTTACATCATCTTGTCTATGAAGTTGTTGACAATAGTATAGATGAGGTTTTAGCAGGGTATTGTAAAAATATAGAAGTTATTATGCATAATGATGGGGGATTATCTGTTTTAGATGATGGAAGAGGAATTCCTGTTGATCCACATCCAAAATTTCCTAATATGTCAGCTTTGGAAGTAGTTTTGACAAAATTGCATGCAGGTGGAAAATTTGATAATGATTCTTATAAAGTTTCTGGAGGGTTGCATGGAGTTGGAGTCTCTTGTGTAAATGCATTGTCTACAAAATTAGTAGTAGATGTTTTTAAAAATGGATTTAAATATACTCAGATTTTTGAAAAAGGGAAACCGGTTTCTGGACTAGCAAAAGAAATGTGTGATCATAAAAATGGAACTAAAGTATTATTTTATCCAGATTCTGAAATATTTCAAACAATAGAATTTAGTTTTGATGTTTTATCAAATAGATTGAGAGAATTAGCATTTTTGAATGCAGGGGCAAAAATTAGAATATATGATGAAAAAACAGATAGAGAGCATGTTTTTCATTATGAAGGTGGAATAGTTAGTTTTGTTAAATATTTAAATACAAATAAAACAAGTTTGCAAGGTGAGCCAATATATTTTTCAAAAGAAAAAGATTCATATAGTGTAGAGCTTGCAATGGAATATAATGATACTTATAATGAAAATATTTTTTGTTTTGCAAATAATATAAACACAAAAGAAGGTGGTACACATTTAGTTGGATTTAAAACTGCTTTGACTAGTGTTGTAAATGATTATATAAAAAATAGTGGGATGATGAAAGGAAAAGATGTTGCGATTTCTGGAGATGATACGAGAGAAGGACTGACTGCAGTAATCAGTGTGAAACTTTCTAATCCTCAGTTTGAAGGCCAAACAAAAACAAAATTAGGAAATTCTGAAGTAAAAGGAATAGTTCAATCAATAGTCTTTGAAGGTTTAACTACTTTTTTTGAAGAAAATCCTCAAATTGCACAAGCCTTGATGGGAAAAATAGTAAATGCAGCTTTGGCTAGAGAGGCAGCTAGAAAAGCACGAGAACTTACTAGAAGAAAAGGTGCTTTGGAGTTTTCTTCATTGCCGGGAAAATTAGCAGATTGTTCTTCAAAAGAAGCCCCAAATTGTGAATTATTTATAGTAGAGGGAGATTCTGCTGGAGGATCTGCAAAACAAGGAAGAAATAGAGCTTATCAAGCTATTTTGCCTTTACGAGGAAAAATTTTGAATGTTGAAAAAGCAAGATTAGATAAGGTGTTAAATAATGAAGAAATTAGAACCATGATAACAGCTATAGGAACTGGTATAGGAGAAGATGAATTTGATATATCGAAAATTAGATATAATAAAATAGTAATTATGACAGATGCTGATGTCGATGGAGCACATATTAGAACTCTTTTATTAACATTTTTTTATAGACAGATGCCACATTTAGTTACAGATGGATATGTTTATGTAGCTCAACCACCTTTATATAAAGTCAAAAAAGGGAAATTAGAGCAATATATGTATACAGAAGAAGAAATTAATAATTTTTTATTGGAGCAAACAATTAGTGATACAAGTTTAGTTATGATGAATAATAATCATCCTGTTAAAAAATTTGAATTGGATGAATTAAAAAATTTATTGATAAATATAAAAAAAGTTGAAAATTTGATAAACAAATTAACTTTAAAAGGAATATCCTATTCTGATATTTTGAGATATAGAGAAACAAATATATATCCACTTTATAAAATAGTTACTACTGAAAATGCAGAAATAAAAGAAACTTTTATTTGGACAGAAGAAGAGTTAGATAAATTTAAAGCAGATTTTATAGAAAGGAGAAAAGAAGCAGCTGGAGAATTATTCGTCAATGTAAATTTTGATTTAGATCCAGAGATAAATATTATAGATTTAAAAGAAATAAAAAGGCTAGAACTTTTAGCTAAAGAAATGGAAGCGAATGGGCTTAATATCCTTATTAATAATTCTAAATTGTCAAATAATTTTTATAGAATTTCTAATAAAAATGATATTTTTGACATATATAATTTTTCAGAAATATTAGAAACATTTAATAAGATAGGGAGCAAAGGAATCTATATTCAAAGATATAAAGGTTTAGGAGAAATGAATCCTGAACAACTTTGGGAAACAACTATGAATCCAAAAAATAGAAAATTAATGAAAATTGCTTTGGAAGATGGAATTGAAGCAGATAAAATGTTTTCTACATTAATGGGAGATATTGTTGAGCCTAGAAAACTTTTTATACAAACACATGCTTTGGAAGTAGCAAATTTAGATATTTAACTAATTAGTAGGAGAAATAAATGTCATTATCTATAGGAATTGTTGGATTGCCAAATGTTGGGAAATCTACATTTTTTAATGCAATAACTAATGCAACCGTTGAAGCACAAAATTATCCTTTTTGTACAATAGAGCCAAATACTGGAATCGTTCCAATTATGGACGAAAGATTAGAAGTTTTGTCTAAAATAAGTGGGACAAGTAATATTATATATTCTGTAATAAAATTTGTTGATATAGCAGGACTTGTTAAAGGAGCATCGAAGGGAGAAGGTCTTGGAAATAAATTTTTGTCAAATATAAGAGAAGTTTCAGCTATAGCACATGTTGTCCGAGTTTTTGAGGATGAAAATGTTATTCATGTGTCAGGGAGAATAGATCCTTTAGATGATATAAAGACAATTAATTTAGAGTTGATTATGTCAGATCTAGAAGTAGCAGAAAAATCTATTTCTAATTTAGAAAAAAAATCTAAAACTAATGATGCTATTTCTAAGCAAAAATATGAAATATTAAAAAGATGTTTAGAAGTTTTACAAGCAGAAAAACCAATTAGAAGTTTGGATTTAAATGATGAAGAAAAATTTTTAATAAAAGAATATGCTTTTTTAACTGAAAAAAAAGTTATTTATATTGCAAATATTAATGAAGATATGATTGGAAAAATTGATGAAAATATTAAAAAAGTAGAAAAATTTGCTAAAGATAATAATGATGAGTTCGTTATTATTTGTTCAAAATTAGAAGAAGAAATTTCTAAATTAGACAAAACAGAAAAGTTAGAATTTTTGAAAGAATTAGGAATAAAAGAATCAGGATTAGATATAATTGCTAAAAAATGTTTTGAACTTTTAGGCTTGCAAACATATATAACTACAGGCGAAAAAGAAACAAGAAGCTGGACTATAAATAAAGGCGATACAGCTCCTCAAGCTGCAGGAGTGATTCATACAGATTTTGAAAAAGGGTTTATTAGAGCAAATATTATTAGTTATGATGATTTTGTTAGATGTAATGGTTTAAAAAAAGCAAAAGAAGAAGGATTGCTTAGGCAAGAGGGAAAAGAATATATAATGAAAGATGGCGATATTGTTGAGTTTTTGTTTAATGTTTAGTTTTTAAATAGAGAGGCAAAAAATGAAAATTTTTAAGAAAATATTTTTGTTATTTATTTTTTTG
>CAYQVV010000115.1:0-3704 GCA_964421155.1 uncultured Elusimicrobiaceae bacterium | reverse complement strand
GTTGCAAAAAGATTTTTTCGCTCTAGTACAAAAATATAGGCAAAATATTCATTTAAACAGGGAGTTCGCTATACTCGTTGCTAATAAGCAACTCGGACAACGCATCACTCCATCTTGTCTAAATTCGGTAGTGTATACTAATTTGTGTCTTTGAAAAAAAGAAAAGAAAAAAGACAGTCTCAAAATGTAGAATAAGGTAGCAAAAACCAAAAATTCTAACAAGAGGAGACTGTCTAATGAAAAAGTGTAAAAACACCTTAGAAAAGAGTATAGAACAAATTTTGTATTTTGAAAACAAAAATTCAATAGAAGAGATAACGAAAATAGTATTTGAGACAATATTAAAAGCTGAAAGAAAAGTATTTTTAGTGGTGTTGTTAATTTACATCCTAGCTTTCATAAGATTATTTTTTGAGAGAGAGAACCTTAAAGATGAATAAAAAATTTTTAATTTTGTTAATTTTTATTTTGATACTAATTTTTTTGCAAATAAAATCTTTGAATAAAGTATCTACTCCTATAAAAAAAATTGATTTTATAGAAATACAAAAAAGCAAAAGAATAATGCAAATTTATAATGAAGGAAAACTTTTGAAAACTTATAAAATTGCATTAGGTTTTTCTCCATATGGACACAAAGAAAAAGAAGGAGATGGAAAAACTCCAGAAGGGATATATTCTATATCGTATAAAAATAGCAAGAGTAGATTTTATTTGTCATTGAAGATTTCATATCCAAATGAATTTGATAAAAAAAATGCCCAAATAAAAGGCATTTCTCCTGGAGGCGATATTTATATTCACGGTATTCCAATATACTTTTCTTGGATTGGAAAATATCACACAAAAAAAGACTGGACGCGAGGATGTATTGCTGTAACAAACAATGAAATTAAAGAGATTTTTAATGCTGTTTTGGTTGGCACAAAAGTTGAAATAAATCTATAAATAAAAATAATTATATAAAATAAGGTATGAATTTAAGGGGGTTAAAAATGAATAAATGTAAAATATTTGTGATAGTTTTGAGTATTTTTATTGTTTCGTTATTTTCTATAATAGCGTTTGCAGCAGAAAAGCAAAATTTGGAACAAAAATTTTCTATCCCAAAATCTGATGAAGAAAGAATATTGGAAGCCGGAACATTTTGTGGCAAAGCAATGAATGCAAATTTAAATTGGAAAGAATATTATGTAAATTTTATGGAGGTTGAGAGAAAAAAAGATTGGGTAGATGAACAAATTGCTTATATTGGAGTGTTGTTTGGTGCAGTACAAGGAAATGTTAAAAAAAATTTGTATTCATTGGAAGACAAGAAAAAATTAGAACTTGAATTGCAAAATAGAATTTCTAAATTGAAAACAATAAAATTTTCTGATACCGCAAATCTTTATACAGATATACTGTGGTATGATTTAGGTGAAAATGATAAAAATACTTCTATTATTATATATCCAATAAACAGTCCGTATAAAAGCACATTAATTATAAAATTTATTAATAATATTGTAATAGAGGTAGATGTAATTAATTTTAAATCTAATGTAATTAACAAGAGTTTTTCAACATTAGAATGGAGTAAAGCAAATTCAGAAAATAGAGCAGAAATGGCTAAAGACATAATAAATAAAAACATACTTAAGGGGCGAAACAAAGAAACTGTTATATCGATTTTAGGTAAATCAGATGGGACATATTATAGAAAATATGGTTATAAAATAATAAGAGAGTAGATTAATATGAAAATGAAAAAAATAATAGAAATAATCGGTTGGATTTTAAGTTATTTGCATATTATAGCTGTAATTCCTTTTGGAACATGTACGCAAGGTGATGATGACCCGTGGAGAGGAAGTCTTTTTTTTGCATTAATTGCTTTATTTGGATTTTTGTTAATAATATTAGGATCTATTAAAAGCAATAAAAAATCATTTATGGGATTACCTCATTTTTTTAGTTTGATTTTAATTTTGTTCAATACTCCTTCTTATTGGATTAGAGTAACTTTTCAAGGAAGACATATTTGTGCTGGTTTCAATGATGAGTATCTTAATTCATTTGATCCAGAATTATGGCATAGATTTTGGGCACCGATTATTACAATTGAAGGATTAATTTTTGTTTTTTTAGGGTACATATTTTTTAGGAATTGTTTCAGAGATTAAAATAGGATATATAAAATATTATGAAAAAACTATTAATATTACTTAGTTTAATTTTTATTTATGCATTCATTGAACCATATTGGCTCAAAATAAATTATTTGACATTTAAAAATTCAGATTTGCCGTCAAATTTTGATAATATAAAATTAGTTTTTGTGGCAGATATTCATCATGGACCATTTTTCAATATAAATAGAGTTAAAAAGCTTGTATCGAAAATAAATTCGATGAAACCAGATATAGTAATTTTGGGTGGAGATTATGTTCATAGAGATAAAATGTATATTACACCATGTTTTGAAGAACTAAAAAATATTCAAAGCAAATATGAAATTTTTGCTGTTTTGGGGAATCATGATCATTGGGAAAGTGCAGATTTGACTAAATTAAACATGCAAAAATCAAATATGAAAATTTTAGATAATAAAGCTTATTGGTTAGTCAAAAAAGAGCAAAAAATAAAAATTTTGGGTGTTGGAGATATGTTGACAGATGAACAATATATTGAGTCAAGTTTAGCTGATGTTGCCAAACAAGATTTTACAATACTTATTTCTCATAATCCTGATTATATAGAAAATCTGAATACAAACAAAATAGATTTAATGCTAAGTGGGCATACTCATGGAGGACAATGCACATTTTTTGGTTTATGGGCACCATTAGTTCCATCAAATTTTGGCAACAAATATTGCAAAGGATTTGTAAAAACTAAAAATACAACACTTTTTGTGACAACAGGAGTGGGAACAATTACTCCACCAGTTAGATTTTTTTGTAGACCAGAAATCGTAGTTATGGAATTAAAAAAGTAAAAGGGAGAATTTAAATGATCAATTTAGATATAAAAAAATTGTTAAAAACAAGTTTTAATTTAGGGAAACAAAATTACTGGGAATTATTATTTTTAACTATTTTACCTTCAATATGTTTTTATTTAATTTTTTTTTATGTTTTATTCAATGGATATAAAAATTTTTCAGATTCTATTTTAATTTTAGCTGGTTTATTTACATTTATTTTACTTAGTATAATTATTTTTCCTTTTATGAGTTCTTTAATTTTAGAATCAATGAACCAACCAAATTTACAATTTAAATATTGGCGTTATTTATTTTATACAATTGCTATAAATATAATAATTGTGCTGGGTTTTATGTTTTTATTTTTGCCAAGTATATATTTAACATTTATCTTTTTATTTGTTCCACTTTTAGCTTTGTTAGGCGATGAAAAACCATTTATAAATAGTAAAAAATTGGTTAAAAATTATTTTTGGATAATATTAGGATTAGTTTTAGTATGTAGTAGTTTTGGAGCGTTAGCAGGAGCGATTTATAAGTTTTTTATATTTGCTTTTGAAAAAAGTGTATATTTTGGATTTTTAAAATTTTTATTTATAAGTTTAATTATGCCATTTTTATTGCCAATACATTTTATTTTATATTTCAGATTAAAAGCTGAAAAAGAAAATGAGGATGTTTTAGAAAAATATAATTTAGACATTGAACAACTAGAAAACAAAAAAAAATTTTCAAA
>CAYQVV010000114.1:2179-3756 GCA_964421155.1 uncultured Elusimicrobiaceae bacterium | reverse complement strand
CTAAATACTATCTACACCATACAATATAATTATTAATTTACTTTTTTTTTATTTATTTTTATATAAAAAATCTATTAATCACCCTCTATAATCTTTATTTCTTCATCTGTTAAATCGTATAACTTGTAGACTAATAAATGTATCCAAAAAAAATAAAAAAACTATCTGCTTTGGATTAATTTTTCCATTAGCCAATCCTAATTCTTAATCCAACCTTTCGATAAAATGAAATTTTAAAACTAATTTTTCGTAAAAGATTTTATAAACCTCAAGAGCTCTTCTACATTATTCAAACAAACAATTTCTATTTTTTGATTTTTATTGTTTTTTATATTCGTAAAATTGGAGGTTATAACCTTTTTTATTCCAAAACTTTCTAACCTTTTCAATCTTTCTGCCATAAAAGAAACTGTTCTTATTTCTCCGCCTAGTCCAACTTCACCAATAAAAGCAATATCTTTAGGCAAAATTATTTCAAAATAACTGCTGATAATAGCACTACAAATAGCCAAATCTAAACAAATATCTTTTATTTTTAATCCACCAACAACATTAACAAAAACATCTTGATTATAAAGAGTCATTTTTAATTTTTTTTCTAAAACTGCGATTAAAAAAAAGATTCTGTTCATATCAAAACCAGTAATCTGTCTTCTCCCAAAACCTGAACCATTTTTTGTTACCAAAGCTTGAACTTCTATATTCAAAGGTCTAGTTCCCTCTACAATCGTAGAAATGACATTCCCAGAAGACTGCAAAGCATCATTTTCATTATCATAAAAAATTTTATCTGGATTTTTTACTTCTAAGAGCCCATTCATAGTCATTTCAAAAACAGAAATCTCTGATGTATTTCCAAAACGATTCTTAAAACTTCTAATTATTCTATAAACGCCTTTATCGTCTTCAAAATACAAAACAACATCAACGATATGCTCTAAAATTTTTGGACCTGCAAGATTTCCGTCTTTTGTTATATGCCCAATCAAAACTATTGCAATATTTTTAATTTTGCAAAATTTTAATAAATTGACTGCCACATCTTTTATTTGGCTAACGCTTCCTGCTGGATTAAAAATTTCTGGATTATAAATGGTTTGAATAGAATCTATTATTATTAATTCTGGATTTAATGTATTGACTGCATTTTCTATGTCTATCAAATTATCTGTAGCTAAAATATGAATATTTTCTGAATTTATTCCAATACGATTTGCCCTGATTTTTATCTGAGAAGCGGATTCTTCTCCAGACACATAAAGAACTTTTTTTTGACAAGTTTTACTAATTTGCAAAACAAGAGTAGATTTTCCAATACCAGGAGCTCCTCCTAGTAAAATAAAGCTCCCATTAACAATCCCGCCACCTAAAATTCTATCAAATTCATCTATGCCTGAAGAAAATCTAGCAATAATTTCTTTTTCAATCTTGTCTATTTGAATTGGAATTTTTTTTATATCTTCTAAATTAGAATTAGGCCCTTGAGTATTTTTTATATATTTGGTTTCTTCAAAAGAATTCCAACTTTCACATTCTGGACATTTTCCTATCCATTTAGGGGAAGTATATCCACATTC
>CAYQVV010000114.1:0-2079 GCA_964421155.1 uncultured Elusimicrobiaceae bacterium | reverse complement strand
GAATTGTAAACATTAAAAACTATATTTTTCTTTTCAACCTTTTCTCCATATAATGCCCAGATCCAAGCAAAAATAACAAGCACTGGATTAGTCTGAATGTAAGACAAAGTTGCCAGAATCGCCACTAAAAGACGAGGTGCAAAAATAAAACCTAGCCACCAAAATATTCCTCCAGTTACAACACTAGAAAATAATAATGTTAATCTAGGGAAGAAAAACATAAAAAAAATAAACCAAAAACCATGAATGTCCCAAAAATTATGCATTAAATTTTTCCTTATATATTTTTATAAAGTTTCTATTTGCAATTTTTGCCCAAAAACCCAAAATCTATTCAGCGCAAAATTAATAGGCAAAGTAATAATAGAGTTTATAATCGGAGCTAAAATACTAGACATTTTCAACCTGTCAATTTCAAAAAAAAGCATTATTGTTGTCAAACAAAAAGTCATCCCATATGCTGCATAAGTTTTTATAACTCTATTCATTTCATCTCTAAGTTCACTTTCTGTCTTTAATTTTTTATTTTTATCATCTTTGAATATAAATTTTTTATTGCAATAATAAGTACTAATCACACTAATTACAAATCCAGCAGTATTAGCCATAAAATAATTAGATTTTAACAATAAAACCAAATAATAAAACAATAAAAAAACGCCTGTGTTCACAAGACTATTAATCGTAAATTTTACAAAACTAGAAATTAATTCTTTATCATATTTCATTTTATTTGACTGCTTCTTTTATAATTTTTGACATATAATCAATCATTTCATTAGTCATCCCAGGATAAACACCTACCCAAAAAGTCTGATTCATAATTATATCTGTATTTTTTAAATCCCCAACAACTCTATATCCATTCCCAGTTTTTCGCATTTCATCAAAACATGGATGTTTTATCAAATTTCCAGCAAAAAGCATTCTAGTTTGAACTCCATTTTTCTCAATATATTGAACAACTTTATTTCTATCAACTCCATCTTTGCAAGTTATCAAAAATCCAAACCAGCTTGGATCTGAATTTTCACATGCAACTGGCAAAATCAATTTGTCTGATATTTCTAAAAGATTAGCTTTTAATCTTTTGAAATTTTCTTTTCTTTTTTCTACAAATGATGGAAATTTTTTAAGTTGAGCACAACCTACCGCTGCCTGCATATCTGTTGCTTTTAAATTATATCCAAAATGAGAATATACATATTTATGATCATAGCCTAGAGGTAATTCTCCATATTGCTTATCAAATCTATGACCACAAAGATTATCTTGCCCAGATGCACAAATACAATCTCTTCCCCAATCTCTAAAAGATCTAACTATTTTATTAAGCAATGGATTATTTGTATAAACTGCACCACCTTCTCCCATTGTCATATGATGTGGCGGATAAAAACTTGATGTCCCAATATCTCCTATTGTTCCAGTAAATTTTTCCTCGCCATTTATTGTATATTTTGAACCTAAAGCATCACAATTATCTTCTACTAGCCATAAATTATGCTTATCGCAAAACTCTTTTATTTTTGACAAATTAAATGGATTTCCAAGAGTATGTGCAACCATAACTGCTTTTGTTTTATCTGACAAAGCATTTTCAAGCATATCTACATCAATATTATATTGAGGGATGGTAACATCTACAAAAACTGGAATTGCTCCATATTGAATAATTGGAGTAACTGTTGTTGGGAATCCTGCCGCAACTGTTATTACTTCATCGCCTCTTTTTATCATTCTTTCGCCTAATAAAGGTGAAGTTAAAGCCATAAAAGCGTTAAGATTTGCACTAGATCCAGAATTTACTAAACTACAAAACTTAACATTTAAATATTTTGCAAATTCCTTTTCAAATTCATCTGTGTATCTGCCAGATGTCAACCAAAATTCTAAAGAACTATCTACTAAATTTACCATTTCCTCATCGTTATAAACTCTAGAGGCATAAGAAATTCTATCTCCTTCTTTATAAGTAGCTTTTTTATGATATTTCCCATAATATTCTGCAACCAATTTCAAAATTTCATTTTTATCTTTTTCTTGATTATTTCCACCAAACATAATTTAACTTCTCCT
>CAYQVV010000113.1:0-3761 GCA_964421155.1 uncultured Elusimicrobiaceae bacterium | reverse complement strand
TATATTTCTTTAAGAATTACGGACACAAAAAAAGCCCATTTTATAGTAGCTAGAAGTACTTTTATTTGTCATATGGTGCTTAATATTTGTCATATGGTGCTTAATATTTGTAAAAAAATTTGTCATATGGTGCTTAATATTTGTAAAAAAATTTGTCATATGGTGCTTAATATTTGTAAAAAAATTTCCCATATGGTGCTTAATATTTGTCATATTGTACCTATTGACAAATAAAAATGATGATAGTATAATTTTATATATATTTGTCAAAAGGTGCTTAGATGGATTTGAACTTATTAGTGCATAAAAATAATGCTTTAACAGATGGTAATATTCCCGATAGAAAATTAGTAGCAAATAAACTGGTAAATGCTTTATATTACAAATATGAACAAGAGGGAGATACTTTCAAAATAGCTATAAATGATTTAGCAGCTCTTTTGGGTATGACTTCTAATAGTGGCAAAACTAAGCAGATGATAGCGGACGGGATAAAGATTTTACAGCAACCGATAGAACTTAGAAACTTTGAATATAAAGGCAGAGGGATAAAATGGTTATCAGCTCCATTTTTAAGTGAAGCGACAATCTATACAGATGATAAAAATTATATAGAAATTAAATTATCTGATAAATTACTTCAAGGTTTAAAACAAAAAAAACATTACACAACGATTGATTTATCAGTATCTAATCAGTTTAAAACTAAATACGGCTTAGTAATTTATGAAATATATCTACGATATAAAAATGCTAAGAGAGAGGAAATTCCACTAGAACTTACTTATCAAGATTTTTCACTAGATGAATTAAATAATAAATTTGGAACAGTTTATAAATTTATTTCACAAATGGAAAGAAGTATAAATCGTGGTTTAAATGAAATAAAAAAAATCACTGGTAAAGAGATAACAGTTAATTGGCTAGATATTGATAAAAAATTCCGTTTTACTTGGGAAAGAGAAAAGGAAACACAAAAATTTATGAGTGATGAATTAGCATTTATCAAGTATATCAGAACTCAATATTTTAATGAGTTTTTATTAGAAATAGAAAATTACAGGACTAAAAAATTTACTGGAAAAATTGCCTTACAATGTACAGAAGAGGGCTACTTAATAGATATGCTAGGAAATGTTAAATTTGGCAAAGCCGAAGCCAAACAATTATGGAACTATTTGTTTACACATCAAAACCAAATTATGGCTTTGAAACAAAAAAGATTTGATTTTTAAAATACAAAAGGAGCAAAAAATGGAAAAAGAAATTTTAGAAAAAAATAAACAATACTTAAAAAAATTGTATTTTTGGTGGCTAGAGTATTTCGATACTTGGAATTTATCAGACTATGGACTGGTGAAGATTGGCTTTAAGTAAAGTTAGAAATAAAATAAACAAATAGCAAAAAGAGATCAAAGTTGAAGATATTAAATTTTAGAAGTTTTTATCATGACTGATTTTAAAAAAATCAGTCCCCCAAAGGATACAAATATTTTTTTAATATCTTTGTTTGTGCCTTTGGTTCGTTGGGTCTTGCCTCCCAAAGAAAGGCTTTTTTAAATGTTGTGAAGCCGCTAGGCGGAACAACATTTAAAAAGCCCTTGATTACTTTTAAAAAAGTTACTACACACCTAAATTTTAATATAGGTATAATTGCTTTCTAACTCCCAATTTATCGACATTTCAAGCTATGATTTATATTTTTTTCGTTACAATGTTACGAGTTAAAATTATAAAGGAGTTTTTTTAATGATTAAAACAGATTATAAAAGTGAATATCCAATAGATTACAGATTAGAAATTATTGAATATTTTGAAAAAAAGAGAATGTCATCTTATAAAAAATATTTGATTAAATTGTTTGAAGTTTTGCCAGTTCGTTCTCTTGTTCATATTTATGAAAAAATTCAAAAGCAAGGTAAAAAGCCTTTTGTTATTGAAAAATTTATAGATACTTATTTTGATAAGTACGATATCTATTCTTTAATTTCTATTGAAAAAAATAATACAAAACAGCAAAAAAAACCAAAAAACCAAAAAACCCTAAAAGAAAAAAGAGTAAAAGAGCTTTCCAGCTCTGTATATGAGAGAGTTAAAAAGTATAGAGCAAACACAAAAAAAGTTAATTTTCAAGTTATGATTAATCCTGAATTGAAAAAGCAAATAAAAAAATATTGTTTTGATAATGGCTGCACTTATGAACAAATGCTTATTGAAAAATTACATCTTTTTGATTGAAATATAAGATTTTAAATAAAAGATAAACAAATATGTTTAATATCAATTTAAATGCTCTACAAGACAAAAAAGAAGAAAAACAATACAATCATCAAGAAATTAATTTAAATCGTTTATATAGCATTTAAACTACTTAGAAACTAGTTTAAAATTTAAGTTCGATTAATTATCTTCTAAACAGAAAAAAAAAAGTTAAAACTACTCAAAAAGTTAGTTAAAAAAGTAGAAATTTGAACTCTCTTTTTTCTTCTTTTTATAGTCTAATATATTTCTTTAAGAATTACGGACACAAAAAAAGCCCATTTTATAGTAGCTAGAACTACTTTTATTTCCCATATGGTGCTTAATATTTCCCATATGGTGCTTAACTTTTATCAAAAAATTTCCCATATGGTGCTTAACTTTACTAAAAATATTTGTCATATAGTGCTTAACATTTCCTATAAGGTACATTTTAGGAAATAAAAGATAAAATTCTTAATATTTCTTATAAGGTGCTTACAATGGATTTAAGTTTATTAATACGCAAAAACAATGCTTTGACAGATGGAAATATCCCCGATAGAAAAGTAATAGCTAACAAACTTGTTAATGCTTTATATTTCAAATATGAGAAAGAGGGAGCTAATTTTAAAATAGCTATAAATGAGTTAGCCAACCTTTTAGGTATGACTTCCAATAGTGGTAAAACAAAAGATATGATAACAGACGGTTTAAAAATACTTCAACAACCGATAGAATTAAGAAACTTTGAATATAAAGGGCGAGGGATTAAATGGTTTTCTTCTCCGTTTTTGCAAGAAGCAAAAATCTACACAGATGATAAGAACTATATTGAAATAAAACTATCTGATACTCTTATTGAGGGATTAAAACAAAAGAAGCATTTTACAACTATTGATTTGGCAACTTCAAACAAATTTAAAACTAAATACGGAATAGTAATTTATGAAATATATTTGAGATATAAAAACGCAAAAAGAGATGAAATTCCACTAGAACTTACTTATCAAGATTTTTCACTAGATGAATTAAATAAAAAATTTGGAACTACACACAAATTTATTTCTAAAATGCTGGAGGGAATAGAAAGGGGATTAAAAGAAATAGAAAATATAACGAGTGTAAAAATTACTGTAAATTGGATAGAAAATATTAAAGAATTTCGATTTGTTTGGGAAAGAGAAAAAGAAACACAAAAATTTATGACTGATGAATTAGCATTTATTAAATATATTAGAACTCAATATTTTAATGAGTTTTTATTAGAAATAGAAAATTACAGGACTAAAAAATTTACTGGAAAAATTGCCTTACAATGTACAGAAGAGGGCTACTTAATAGATATGCTAGGAAATGTTAAATTTGGCAAAGCCGAAGCCAAACAATTATGGAACTATTTGTTTACACATCAAAACCAAATTATGGCTTTGAAACAAAAAAGATTTGATTTTTAAAATACAAAAGGAGCAAAAAATGGAAAAAGAAATTTTAGAAAAAAATAAACAATACTTAAAAAAATT
>CAYQVV010000112.1:0-3846 GCA_964421155.1 uncultured Elusimicrobiaceae bacterium | reverse complement strand
CCCAGCAATCAAGGCATCAAAAGTAGATATAATAGAAGCAATAAGAGAAGATTGAGAAAATAATTTTTACATCTTTTTTAATGCAAGTTTAATTATTTCTTCTAAATTTATATCTATTTTAGTATCCAAAGAATTTAATATATCATAAACAACTTTTTTAGCTTTTATTGCATTGTAGCCTAAAGTTTTTAATGCTTCAATAGCATCTTCTTTATGTTGCTCAAATGGCTTATAAAAATTTTGTATATTATTTTCAGTTTGCTCTTCATTATTTATATTTTTATTGTCTAAATCGCTAGATATTGAGTTTATTTTGTTTTTTAATCCAAGAATTAGCTTTTCTGCTTTTGCTTCTGTAAATCCAAAAATTTCGTGTAATTTTTCAGAATTATTTTGCATTATAAAAAATTTAAAATCATTAGTTTTATTTCCAATTCTAGATAATATATCTAAGGCGCCTTTTGCTCCTATTTTGTTTACATTTTTTATAACTTGGAATAATTCTCGTTCATCTTTTGATAAAAATCCGTATAAAGTGTTTGTTCCAGAATACATACTATTTGTTTCTGTAATATAGATAATTATATTTTTTTTGTTGTTTACGAAAGGTAATAAATGATTTAATGTTCTATTTGATACATTTATGCTATAGCCTACTCCATAAACTTCTATACTAACCTTATTATTTAATTGTTCTATTTCAGTTATAATTCCATTTAAATATTCTATCATGATTAATCCTTTTTATTTATATTTTTTATATTTATTTTTACTATTTCAGATTTGTTTAAAAATCTCATAGGTGGTCCCCAATAATTTGTCCCTGAAGATAAATAAAGTTTTGAACTTTTGTCAGATGATTTATATAACCCATAAACATATTTAAAAAATAAATATTCTATTATGTCAGCGGGAGGAATTTGTCCTGCATGAGTGTGCCCAGATAATTGGAGGAGTATATTTTTATTTTTTATAAATTGAAAAATATTTGGGCGGTGGACTAATAAAATATTTGAGTAATTATTGTTTATTTTTGAAACCAAATTTTTTAGTTTATTATTTTGTTCATTTACATAATTAGTATCTGATAATCCTATTAAATTTATATTTAAATCAGAAATTTTTACAATATTATTATCAATAACTTTTATATTCAATTTTTTAGCGATTTTATAGAAGTTTTTTATTCCTATATAATATTCATGATTCCCAGATACTGCAAAAACTCCATATTTTGCTTTTAGCTTTTTTAAATTAAAATTTTTTTCAATGAATTTTATATCTGTAAAATCAAATATATCGCCAGTTAAAACAATAATATCTGGATTTGTAGAATTTGTTAAATTAATTATTTTATCAAAAGTTTTTTTTGATGTTGTTGGTATGAAATGTAAATCAGTAAGTTGAGTAATGGTTATATTTTGTTTTTGTAAATTTTTATTATATATTGATAAATTTTTTAGTATAGGTCCTTTATTATTATTTATTATTGAAAAAAAAGATATAAAAAATATAGTTAATATTGCTGTCTTTGAAAAAATTTTTAAGAATTTTTTGTAATTTATATCTATATTTTTAAAAATATAGAATATTTTAAATAATACCTTAAAAATATCAAATATTATTATTATTGTTATAGATATTGAAATAATTCCTAACCATATTTTGCCTGGTATAATTAAAAAATTAAAATTATGAAAAATTATTTTTCTACATAAGATTTCTGATATAATTCCATAAAATGCCATAAAAAAAATAAAAATTTTTGTAAAAAAAAGATTATCTTTGATTAAAATAAAAGATCTTTTTAGGTATGTTATAATTCTAAAATGAGCCATTAAATATATTGAAAAGAATAATAACATAAAAAATATTTTATGAATGCCCATTTTATATCCATTTTGTATTATAATTTATACAAAGTATATAATAATAAAAAAAAATGTGCAAAAAATATTTAAGTATGTTATAATTAAAAAAAAATTTGAGGGAGGGTAATTTTTATGCTTAATGGCAAAAAATTATACAGAGATAAAGTGAATGGAAAAATATCTGGAGTCTGTGCAGGTCTTGCAGAATATTTTGAAATAGATGTAACTCTTATTAGGCTTATTTGGGCAATTATTATTTTATTTTCTTTTGGTATGGGAATATTTTTATATTTTATTTTTGCTATTATAATGCCTTTAAAAACAAATTAAATTTTTTATTTTCAGGAGGATTGAAAAATGAATGAACAATTTACAAATACTGCTATTTTAGAGCAGAAGAGTTTTATGACAAGAGTTTATGGTTTTATGGCTCTGGGTCTTTTTTTAACAGCTATAATTTCTTTTTTTGTTTCAAAAAGTCCAGCACTTTTGAGTATTGTTTTTGGAAATCCGATTTTATATTGGGGTTTGTTTTTAGTTGAGATTTTTTTAGTGGGATATTTAGTTGTTAGAGTCAATCAAATGCAAGTTTCTACAGCTATGAATTTATTTATAGCTTATTCCGTAATTAATGGATTTACTCTTTCTTTTATTTTTTTAGCATATGCAAAATCAACTATTGCTTCAGCTTTTTTTACAACAGCAGGAATGTTTGGAGTAATGAGTGTTTATGGTTTGACTACAAAGAGAGATTTAACAAGTGTTGGAAGTTTTATGTCTATGGGGTTGATAGGAATAATAATAGCATCTATAGTAAATATTTTTATGAAAAATTCTGTTTTAGATTTAATGATTTCTTTTATAGGTGTGATTGTTTTTACAGGTTTGACTGCATATGATACTCAAAAAATAAAAAATTTGATGTTTTATAATACAAATTCAGATCAAGATAAAAAATCTGCTATTTTGGGGGCTTTGACATTATATTTAGATTTTATTAATTTATTTTTGATGCTTTTGAGACTTTTTGGAAGAGGAAGAGATTAATTTTTTATGGGATTACTATTTATTTTTCTTGGAATTTTTGTTTTATATTTGTCAAAAAATGAAAATGATAATATAAAAAAAATTTTTTATATAGATTTAAAAAAATTAAATCTATTTCAAGATAGCACATTATTGAAGGCTAAGGGTTTTAAAATCCTTAGCCTTTTTAACAAAATGGTTGATTTTAAAATAGAAAAAATAGATGATGAAATTGTTTTTTTTACAGAGATAAAAAAGACTATCCCTAAAAATTTATATGACAGCACAAAAATATATTATGCGTTGAATTCCTTTCTTTTTTTATCTTATAAAGGTAGAGATTTAAAAAAAATAGATTTATCTGAATTAATTAATAATAAAAAATTTAAAATAGTTTTATTTTTTTATGATAATGAAAAATTTGAATATTTTTTGGATAAAGAATTATATCAAAAAATAAAATTTATTTTAGAAACCATAATTAAAATTAAAGAAAAAAAAATAGAAAATTTTGATATTTTTCCAATATTAGAGTGTAGAGAAGAAATGAAGTGTTTAAAATGTTTTTATAATTCTAGTTGTAAAGAATAAGATAAAAATTTAAAAATTCTCCACGTGGAGAAAATTGTGTATTTTGTAGTAGCTTGAAAATTTTATTTTTTGAATCAGAGATACATATTACTAAAAGTTTTTTTTTCCCTTAAAAGAGTGCATAATAACTTTACGGATATAAAATAAAAATTAGTTTTTTTTAAATTTATTGTCATAGATAATAACGAATTGTTTGAAGAAATTTAATAGATTGCCTGAGACAGATAATTTTCTTTTTTGTCATTACACAAAAAAGAAACAAAAAAAGCTAGTCCGCTGTATATCGGATATAGGAGTAAAAACATTAAAAATCTAAAATTTCAATACAACATTTAAATACAACAAATCCTAGAAATTT
>CAYQVV010000111.1:0-3897 GCA_964421155.1 uncultured Elusimicrobiaceae bacterium | reverse complement strand
TGGAGTAAAATTAATAGGCGAACATGAGCTAGAAATATCAGATTTCGTGTTTTAAAATAAATAAAATAAAAAAAATCTGTTTATAAATTTGGCTAAAGGGATAAATCGAATTTTTCGGTTTATCCCTTTTTTTATATAACATCGTCAAATTTTAATTTTAAATTGTATAAAAAAAATGTATAATGCTTTATTAAAAGAAAAAAATAAATTTTAGAAGGTTTTTATGAGAGTTAGAACACATGTAAATCCTCTTGCTTATGTAGATAGAATGGATAAACTAGATTATAAACATAAGTTTCCATATAATCAATTTTTGGATTTTGAAGTAGGATGTGGAAGAGGCATTTTTTTAAAAGAATATGCAAAAAAATATAAAGATAGAAATATTATTGGAGTAGAAATTAGAAAACCTGTTGTTGAGCAATTAAAAATTGAAATAATGGAAGAAAATATAGAAAATGTTTTTGTTGTGCAAGGAAGAGCTGAGTTTTGTTTAGAAGATACTTTAGAAGATGCTTCATTAGATAGAGTCTTTATTTTTCATCCAGATCCTTGGATTAAAAGGACACATCACAAAAGAAGAGTTGTTAGTTTAGAGTTTTTGGAAATTATTTATAAGAAGTTAAAAAAGAATGGAGAATTGTACATCTCTACAGATGTAGAGGATTTGTGGGTTTATATGAAAAATATAATAGATAAATATGGAAAGTTTGAGTTAAGAAATATAAATAATTTTTGGGAAGAAGATTATATAACTAATTGGACTGATTTTAGTAAAAAAAATAATAGAGATATTTTTTATGGAACATTTTTAAAAAAGGATTAAAATTGGATGAATTTTTATGCAAATGCAAAAATAAATTTATATTTAGAAATAACAGGGAAAAGAACAGATGGATATCATACTCTTGAAACTATTTTTCAAGAGATAGATTTATATGATGAGTTAGAATTTAATGTCATTAAAGATGATAAAATTGATTTGTCTGTTTTTGGGAATTTTGTAGTTTCTTCAAATACTACTAATTTAGTCTATAAAGCTCTAAGTATAATGAAAAATTATTTTAAAATAGATAAAGGTATAGAAGTTGGGCTAAAGAAAAATATTCCATTTGGTGCAGGCCTTGGTGGAGGATCAAGTGATGCTGGAGCTTGCATAAAATTTTTTAAAGAATATTTTGATATAAAAGGCAGAGATGATGAATTTAAAAAAATAGCTTTGAGCCTAGGAGCAGATGTGCCATTTTTTTTATTAGGTGGAAGATGTTTTGCTTCAGGGATAGGCGAAGAATTAAAAAAAATAGAAAAATATCCTAAAAAAAATTTAGTTTTAGTTTTTCCAAAAATAAACCTAGAAACTAAAAAAATATATAAAATTTTTTCAGAAAATTATTTTAATAAAAATAGAGACAAATCAAATAGTTTTTGCTTGACAAATAATTCTAAAAAAAGTAATTTATTAAAAATTGATTTTTTTCAAAATAGCGATTTTTTGTTTAATAGGTTGGAAGAAATTGCAATACAATTAGCTCCAGAGATAAAAGAGATAAAAGATCTTTTAATAAAATTAGGTGCAGAAAATTCTTTGATGTCAGGAAGTGGATCTTCTGTTTTTGGAATAGTTTCATCTAAAGACAAAGCAGATGAGATAAAAGAATATATAGAAAATAATACGAAATATTTTGCATGGTCTGTGACAGAAATATAAAGTATAAATGTAATTTATTGTTTTGAAACCTTAAACTAAATTTTTTTTGTTCAATGTAATAAGGAGTTGTTTTATGGAAATTACAGAAGTAAGAATATTTTTAAAAAATGAAGAAAGATTGAAAGCATATGCATCTATAACTTTTGATGATGCTTTTGTTGTCAGAAACTTAAAAGTTATAAATGGCAAAAAAGGAATGTTTGTTTCTATGCCTAATAGAAAAACAAAAGATGGCGAATATAAAGATGTTGCTCATCCAGTTAATAATGATATGAGAGATACTATAGAATCTAGAGTTATGGAAGCTTACAATTTAAAATTTAAAGAAGCTGAAGCAACTGGTGGGGTAAAAGATACTCCTTCATCTTTTGGAGAATTTATTTAGTTTAAAATATACATTTTTATAATTGGGATGTGGCCAAGTGGTAAGGCTCATGATTTTGGTTCATGCATTCGGAGGTTCGAATCCTCCCATCCCAGTTTTTTTTATTTAAAAAGGTATCACCTTTAAAAAGGCTTTGCCTTTAACAATCAAAAAATATCAAATCTATCTAAAATAAAAATCTTTAAAATATATTTTTTCAAAAAGGGTAAAATCTTGAATAAAAAAAATCAGTTTATTTCTATTGTCTTGGGTGCTGGAAAAGGGACTAGAATGAAGTCTAATATTCCTAAAATTTTACATTCCATTAATAATAAATCGTTAATTTATTGGGTTTTTAAATTAATAAAAAATATAGATCCTTTGAAAAATATTTTGGTTATTGGACATCAGGCAGATTATATAAAAAATTTTTTTGAAAAAGAAGATGAAATTTTAAGTTTGAATATTCCAAAATTAGAATTTGCAGTTCAGGAAGAACAATTAGGATCTGGACATGCATTAAAAATTGCTTTAAATAATATTGATGAAAATTATAACGGAAATATTTTGGTAGTTTGTGGAGATACTCCTTTGTTAACATATGAAACAATAAAAAATTTAATAGATGTACATTTAGAAAATGATTCCGTAGTATCTATTTTAACAACTAAAATGGATAATCCATATGGATATGGTAGAATGAAAAGAGATGAAAATGAGAAAATTATGCAAATAGTTGAAGAAAAAAATGCTTCTTTAAAAGAAAAAGAAATAAAAGAAATTAATAGCGGAGTATATTGTTTTGATTTTCAATTTTTGAAACAAAACATAGTAGATATTAAGCCTAATAGTGTTAGTAATGAATATTATTTAACAGATATTATAGATATTGCATATAAACAAAAAAAATCTATTTCTAGTTTTTGTACAAAAGATAGTAACGAAATAATTGGAATAAACGATAAACTGGCATTATCTCAAGTAGATTTAGAAATGAGACTTAGAATTAACAGAAATTTTATGTTGAATGGAGTTGAAATGATCAATCCTGAGACAATAGAATTAGATGATAATATAAAAATAGGGATAGATACTATTATTTATCCAGGGACAATAATAAGAGGAAATTGTTGTATAGGGAATAATTGCAAAATTGGCCCAAATTCTTTTTTAGAGAATTCAATTATAGGGAATAATACAATTGTTAAATATTCATATATATCAGATGCTAGTGTTGGAAATAAATGTTCAATAGGTCCATTTTCTCATATTAGACCAAAAACTGAAATTTTGGATGATTGTAAGGTTGGAAATTTTTCAGAAATAAAAAATAGCATTTTAGAAAAAGGGACTAAAGTTTCACATTTGAGCTATATAGGAGATTCTGAACTTGGAAAAAATGTAAATATTGGTGCTGGAACTATAACTTGTAATTATGATGGCAAAAATAAGCATAAAACTATTATAAAAAATAATTCGTTTATAGGAAGCAATACAAATTTAGTTGCTCCTGTTGTTGTGGGAGAAAATTCGTTAGTTGGAGCAGGGTCAACTATTTATCAAGATGTTCCAGATAATTCATTAGCAATAGAAAGAAATGAGCAGAAAAATAAAAAAGATTGGATAAAAAATAGAAAAAAATAGGAAGTGTTGGAGGTTTTTTTATGGAACAAGAAATTCTTAGACATAAAAAAATAAATGAAGTTCTAGTGACTGTTTTAATTTTTAATTTGTTGGTAGCAGTAGCGAAAATTTTTTGTGGATTTTTTATAAATTCTAGCAGTATGACTGCAGATGGGTTTCATTCTTTATCAGATGGGATGTC
>CAYQVV010000110.1:1686-4005 GCA_964421155.1 uncultured Elusimicrobiaceae bacterium | reverse complement strand
TTTTATAAAAGAGGTTTATATGAAAATTTTAGGACAAATTTTTTTAAATATTAGAAGATATAGCTCTGTTAGTTTTGATATGATTAGTCTTATAACTTTATTTTTGTTTATTTTAGGTTGTATTTTTTTGATTAAATTTAATTTTGATTTGTTTTCTAATAATGTAAAAAATAAATTAGAAATAGCAATTTTTCTAAAAAATAATGTAAAAATAAATGAAGATAATAAAAATGTATATGAAGAAAAAATTGTAGGAGATAAAACTATTAAAGTTAGTTCATTACAGTTTATAGAAAAAGAAGAGGCGTTAGATAAATTTATATCTGAAAATCCAGCTTTGAAAGATCAAATTAAAATAATAGAAGAAAATCCTATAAAAAATTATTTTATATTAAAACTTGAAAATAATGATTATAGAAATATAAAAAAATTTGTAGATTCTATAAAAGATTTAGATTTTATTGATGATATAGTTTATAGTGAGGATTTGATAAAAAATGTTGATATTTTTTTAGATTATGTTACAAAAATAATTTTTGTTATTTCTATTTTTTTTATAGTAATACTTTTTTTCCTTTTTATTTATAATATAAAGGTTAATCTGAATTACAGAAAAACAGAGTTTATTTTATGGCATTACTTAGGAACAAATTCCTTTGTTGAAAAGAGTATTATTCTAGGAGAAGGTTTTGTTTTAGGTTTAATATCTGGAATATTAGCAAATTTTATTTTGTATATTTTGCATTTTGTTTTAGCAAAAATATTATTTAATTTTGAATTTTTTAGTAATTTTTATATTGTTTTGATTTTTAGCATAGGAATTTTATTATCAATGTTAGCTAATATAATAATTTTAATTAAGAGTAAAAATGAAAAGATACAATTTTAAAAAAAATATTTTAATTAAAAAATTTTTAATTTTTTTTGTTATTTTAATTTTTAATGTTTTTTGTTTAAATCTATTTGCAAACCCTACAGAATCAGAGTTAAAAAATATTAAAGAAAATATACGGAATAAAAAAGAAGAATTAAATAAAACTAAAAAGCAAGCAGAACTTATAAAAAAAGAAGTTTTGAATTTAGGCTATTTTTTAAATAAAACCAGAAAAAATATAAAAAAAATAGAAAAAGATATAGATTTACAGCAAAATGATTATCAAAAATATACATTAAAATTAAATACAGAAAAGCAAAGAGAACGATACTATAAAAAAGTTTTAAGTAGAGAAATAGAATTTTTATACAAACAAAAATATATTAATAATAATGAATTTCTTAAGACTTTAAATTCTTTTTTTCTAGATGCAGATTTTGGTAAAAATGTGCAAGAAGCAAAAATTTTAGAGACTTTTCTAATGTATAATAGAAATAAAGTTTATTATATAAAAGACATTCAACATTCTATTCAAAAAACTCAAAATAAAATAGAAGAAACAATATCTGAATTAAATAAAAATAAAGAGAAAAATAAAGAAACACAAAATAAATATAGTATAGAACAACAAACTAAACAAAAAGTTTTAAAAGAGGTAGTTCTTACACAAAAACAATATGAAAAGCAAATAAAAGATTTAGAGGTTGCAGCAAGGCAAATGGAAAAATTATTGAAGGAGCTGGCAAGAAAAAGTAGTTTAGCAAATAAAGCAAAGGTCTCAAATACTAATAGAAAAGTGGAATCTATGAAACTTTCTAATTTAGTTAGAGAATTAGGATATATTTCCATGCCGGTTTCTGGGAATATTATTGTTAAATATGGAAAAAATAAACATGAAAAATACGATACTTATCATCTTTCTAATGGTATAGAAATTGAAACTAGTGGGAGTGTTGGAGCTAAGGCTGTTTATCCTGGAAAAGTAGTTTTTTGTGATAGATTTAGTAGTTACGGAAATACCGTTATTATAGAACATCCAAAACAAGTTTATACAGTATATGCTTATTTAGATAAAATAACAGTATCAAAAGATCAAAATGTTAATAAAGGGACTGTTTTAGGAATGACAGGAGTATCAGCAGTTAAGAATGTAAATGCGCTTTATTTTGAAGTTAGATTAAATGGAATTGCTGTAGATCCTGAAGATTGGATTAAATAGTTCCTTCAAAAGTATAAGTGATTATAATTTTTTTATATTATGAAATAACTTTGTCAGAAGGAACTAAATAATGATTGCTTCTTTTAAAAATAAAATTTTTTTAGTTTTAAAATTTTTATTAAAATTTTTGAAAATTTCATTTTTATTATTATTTTTCATTTTAATTCTTATAATTTCTTTAAAATTTTATAAATCAGAAGATTTAAAAAAAATAAGAAATAATGAA
>CAYQVV010000110.1:0-1586 GCA_964421155.1 uncultured Elusimicrobiaceae bacterium | reverse complement strand
ATAGATTTTTATGTTTATATTTCTTCAAATACAATTCAACAATTCAACAATAAATTTTTAAATCTTAATGAAAATCTAGATAATTATGAAAATAAATCATATGTATCATTGGATTCTTTAAAAATTATTGATACAAAATATTCTGATGAGACAGTTTTTTGGAAATATATAAATTTTGAAATATTTTTTAAAACATTTAATATTTTTAATATATATAAATTTTTAGATTTAAAGATAGATTTAACCAAAAATTTAAAAAGAAGAGATTTTTTTAGCATTATTAAAAATTTTAATCTTGGGAAAATAGCAGATAGTTTAAAAAATAAAAATTTTAAAATAAAAGATATGTCATATTTACAAGATTTCAGTTTAGGAAAAATCAAAAATAGTAATTTGAATTTTTTATATTTTATTGAAATTTTGATTCAAAATAAAAGATTGTCTGATGAGTTTCAGATAATATTTATAACCAGAGATGATGATTTATATGGAAAAAATAGATTTTATATAAAAAATATTTTAAAAAATTTTGAAAATATAAAAAAAGTTAATTTAGATAAAAAGCCTATTATTGAAGTTTTAAATGCTGCAGGTGAAAAAGGTTTGTCATTGAATATAACTAGGAAACTTAGAGATAATCATTTTGATGTTCAGCCTTGGGGGAATTATCCTTTTAGAAAAAATAGAACGATGATAATAGATAGAAAAAATAATTTTGAAAATGCAGAACTAGTTTATAATTTTTTACAAAAAGGAATTATTATATCTAAGCCCGATAAAAATTCGTTTGTTGATATTACTATAATTTTGGGAAAAGATTTTGTAGAAAGTTTTCAAAATGAAAATTAAAATATATAATGATTAAATTAAAATACTACAATAATATTGTAATGTTTTTAATTCATTATTACTTAATTTAATAAAAGAGTTGAAAATATGTATATTTATTTGGATGAAAGTGGCGATTTAGGATTTGATTTTTCTAAACCTAAAACTTCAAAATATTTTATAATTACATTATTGTTTGTAGAGAATAAAAGAAATCTAGAAAAAGTAATAAAAAATATTTTTAACACTTTCTCTAAATGTGAAAATAAAAAACATAATGGATTATTACATTGTTATAAAGAACATCCAAAAACTAGACTGAAATTATTTAATCAATTAAAAGATAAAGATATTTCTATCTTAATGATATATCTTGATAAAAAAAGAGTTTATACAAAATTACAAGATGAAAAACAAATATTGTATAATTATGTCACTAATATTATTTTAGATAGAACTTTTACAAAAAAATTAGTTCCTACAAAAGAAAAAATTTATTTAATTGCTTCTAAAAGAGAAACAAATAAATTTTTTAATATTAATTTTAAATCATATATTGAACAACAAACTTATAATAATCATAAACTTGAAGTAGAAGTCTTGATAAAAACTCCTCAACAAGATAAATGTTTACAAATTGTTGATTTTTTGTCTTGGGGATTTTTTAGAAAATATGAACATTTTGACGACAGCTATTACAATTTATTTAAAAATAAAATAGTAGAAGAAAATGGATTGTTTAAGTAGTTTTAAATAAA
>CAYQVV010000109.1:0-4015 GCA_964421155.1 uncultured Elusimicrobiaceae bacterium | reverse complement strand
GAAAATTGTGAAATAACAAATGATAAAAGAATAGTTGCTGCTGTTCCTACTATTCAATATTTGTTAGAGCAAAATTGTTCTATTATTTTGATGTCTCATTTGGGAAGACCAAAGGGGCAAGTAGTTCCTTCAATGAGTTTATCTCCAGTTGTTCAATCATTAAAAAATATTTTCAAAAATAATAATGTAATTATGGCAAAAGATTGTATTGGAGAAGAAGTAGAAACTTTAGCAAAAAATTTAAAATCTGGAGAAATTTTATTATTAGAAAATTTGAGATTTTATAAAGAAGAAGAAAAAAATGATGATGCTTTTGCAAAAAAATTAGCTTCTTTAGCAGAAGTTTTTGTTCAAGATGCATTTGGTGCAGTTCATAGAGCTCATGCATCTACAAATGGAATAACAAAATATTTGCCTGGCGTTGCTGGTTTTTTAGTTGAAAAAGAGTTGGCATATTTAGGAAATGCTTTAAGTAATCCAACAAGACCATTTTTGGCTATTTTGGGTGGAGCAAAAGTTTCTGATAAAATAAGCGTGATTGAAAATCTATTGAATAAAGTTGATTCTTTGATAATAGGTGGAGCAATGGCATATACTTTTTTAAAGACTCAAGGAGTTGAAATTTCAAACTCTAGATTAGAGGAAGATAAACTTGATTTAGCTAAAGAACTTTTAGAAAAAGCAAAAAATAAAGGCATAAAAATTCTTTTACCAGTTGATCATATTGTAGCTAAAGAATTTGATGAAAATGCTGAAGCAATTTTAACTAATGATGTAAATATTCCTGCAGGGACTATGGCTTTAGATATAGGTGAAAAAAGTATAAGTCTTTTTAGAAATGAAATTATTAATTCTAAAACAATAGTAAATAATGGTCCTATGGGAGTTTTTGAATTTAAAAAATTTGCAAACGGAACAATAAAAGTTGCAGAAGCTTTGGCTGAAGCTACAGAAAAAGGAGCTATCACTGTTGTTGGTGGAGGAGATTCTGCTTCAGCTGTAAAGAAAGCAGGTGTTGATAAAAAAATATCACATGTTTCTACAGGTGGGGGAGCATCTTTGGAATTTTTAGAAGGAAAAGAGTTGCCAGGAATTACTTGTTTATTAGATAAATAGATTTTTTTATAAATTTTATTGATATTTGAAGATTAAATAATGTATAATTACAAAATTGGCAAAAAGGAAAAATTCTTTTTTGCCAAAATATTTTTGAATTAAAGAGTTCAGAGCTTTAATTCTAAACAAATTTAGGAGGACATATAATGTCTAATATTAGTATGAAGAATTTGTTGGAAGCGGGTGTTCATTTTGGACATCAAAAAAAGAAATGGAATCCAAAAATGGAGCAGTATATTTTTGGTGTAAGAAATAATATACATATTATAGACTTACAAAAAACTGTAAAATATTTAAAAATAGCTCATGATTTTGTTAGAGATGAAATTGCAAAAGGTGGATTAATTTTATTTGTTGGAACAAAAAGACAAGCTCAAGTTCCGGTTTTTGAAGAAGCAAAAAGATGTGGAATGTATTATGTAAATAATAGATGGCTTGGTGGATTAATGACTAATTTTGCAACAGTAAGTCAAAGTATAAAAAAATTGAAAGATCTAGAAGCTTTGAAAGCTAGTCCTACATGGGAAAAATTAAGTAAAAAAGAAATTGCAAGATTAAGTAAAGAATATGATAAATTAAATAAAAACTTGGCTGGAATAAAGGATATGCCTAAACTTCCAGATATGATTTTTGTTATAGATGTAGAACAAGAAAAAACTGCTATAAAAGAAGCAAAAAAATTAGGAATACCAGTTGTTGCAATAGTTGATACTAATTGTGACCCAGATGAGGTAGATGTTGTTGTTCCAGGGAATGATGATGCTATAAGAGCTATAAAATTATTTGCATCTATTTTTGCAGATGCTGTTATAGAAGGAAAAGACATATTGTCAAAAGGTTTCGCAGAAGGAATAATAGAAAATAATGCTGATAATAATTCTGAAACAGAAAAAGATGAAGAAGATTCAGATGAAGATCTATCGGAAGATGAAGAAAATAAAAATTATAAATAGAGAGGTTTATATAAAATGGCAACAATTAAGGCTAGTGATGTTCAAATTTTAAGAGAAAGAACAAATGTTGGAATGTTGGATTGTAAAAAGGCTTTGGAAGAAGCAAATGGGGATATAGAAAAAGCTGTTGTTATATTAAGAGAAAAAGGAATCGCAAAATCTGCAAAAAGAGCAGATAAAGAAGCAAAAGAAGGACAAGTTTATTCTTATATTCATCCTGGGAACAAATTAGGTGTTTTAATAGAAATTAATTGTGAAACAGATTTTGTTGCTAGAACAGAAGATTTTTCTAATATGGTTAAAGAATTTGCTATGCAAATTGCGGCAACAAGTCCGATTTGTATATCTAAAGAAGAATTGCCAAAAGAAAAATTAGAACAAGAATCAGAAATTGCAAGAAAACAATTAGAAGCAGAAGGAAAACCTACAAATATTATTGATAAGATTATTCCTGGAAAATTAGAAAAATATTATTCAGAAGTATGTCTTCTTGAACAAGCTTCAATAAAAGATAATTCTGTAAAAATGAAAGATATTTTGAATGAATATAAAATGAAAACAGGTGAAAATTTGATAATAAAAAGATTTGTTAGATATCAATTAGGAGAAAACTAATATATTATGAAGGAAAATGTTTTATATAAACGAGTCCTTTTGAAAATTAGTGGAGAATCTTTAGTTGGGGAACAAGCTATAGATTTAAATTCAGAAATTATTGAAATTTTAGTTGAACAGATAAAGAAATTAATGGCTTTATCTGTTCAAATAGCTATCGTTATAGGTGGCGGTAATATTTGGAGAGGGAGCTTTACTAATCAGATAGATAAAGTTGCCTCTGATTATATGGGGATGCTTGCTACAATGATTAATTCAATAGCTCTTCAAAATGCTTTAGAGATTAGAGGCATTCCTACAAGAGTTCAGAGTGCTATAGAAATGCAAAAATTGGCAGAACCTTTTATTAGAAGAAAGGCTATAAGGCATTTAGAAAAAAATAGAGTTGTTATTTTTTCTTGTGGAACAGGGAATCCTTTTTTTACAACAGATACAGCAGCGGTTTTACGAGCTGCAGAAATAGAAGCAGATGTTATTTTGAAAGCTACGAAAGTTGATTTTGTTTATAGTGAAGATCCAAAAAAAAATAAAGAAGCTATAAAATATGATAATTTGAAATATGAAGAAGCTTTACATAAAAATTTAAAAATTATGGATGCGACAGCATTTTCTCTTTGTATGGAAAAAAATATACCTATTATAGTTTTTAATATGAGTAAAAAAGACAATATATATAATGCAGTAATTGGAAAAAAAGTAGGGACTTTAATACAATAACAAACTAAATTTTTGTTTTAGGAGGATTTTAATAACTTATGATTACTAACATAAAAAATAATTTAGAAAATAAAATGAAAAATACAATTCTTAAATTAAAAGAAGAATTGTCAAATATTAAAACAGGAAGAGCAAATGCGGGAATGTTAGATGTTGTTAAAGTTGAAGTATATGGCTCATTTATGCCAATAAATCAAATTGCAAATATAGTTATTCCAGAAGCAAGAATTATAGAAATAAAGCCTTGGGATGTTTCTACACTTCAAAGTATTGAAAAAGCTATTTTAAAATCTCCTTTAGGCATCACTCCTAATAATGATGGAAAGATTATAAGACTGGTTTTGCCTATTATGACAGAAGAAACTAGAAAAGATTTGGTAAAATTTGCTAATAAATTAGAAGAACAATTTAAAGTTGAAATTAGAAATGGTAGAAGAGATGCAAATGAAGAATTGAAAAAATTAGAAAAAGAAAAAGTAATTACAGAAGATCAACTTTTTGAAGCAGAAAAAGATGTTCAGCTTATGACAGATAGTTATATAAAAAAAATAGCAGAAGTTATAAAAACAAAAGAAGAAGAGATAATGACAGTTTAAAAAATATGGGGGTTAAAA
>CAYQVV010000108.1:0-4035 GCA_964421155.1 uncultured Elusimicrobiaceae bacterium | reverse complement strand
TAGTCCGCTGTTAGCAGTCATATAGGAAAAATTTAATAAAAAAATTAAAATAAAGTAAAAGAGATTTTTTATGTTTACAGGATTAATAGAAGATTTAGGGTTTATATACAAAAAAGGTAGCAATTTTATTGTTGTAAATTCTATTTTAAAAGATGTAAAAATAGGCGACAGTTTAGCAATAAATGGAGTCTGCCTAACAGTAGTAAAAATTGAAAATAGTGCAAAAAATTCTAATAATTTTACTTTGGATATTATGCCAGAAACTTTAAAAAGAACAAATTTAGGAAAGCTTTATAATAATGAAAAAATTAATATAGAAAGAGCTTTGACATTAAATTCTAGACTAGATGGACATATAGTTCAAGGACATGTTGAAACAACTGCTAAAATTAAAAATATATCAATAAAAAATAATGCAAAAATTATAGAACTTATTCCAACTGAAAAAAAAATTATAGAAAATGTTATTGAAAAAGGATCTATATCAATAGATGGCATAAGCTTGACAATCGTAAATGCTAATAAAAATTCTTTTTCCGTATCTATTATTCCAGAGACTTGGGAAAAAACAAATCTTAAATATAAAAAAATAAATAGTATTTGTAATATAGAAACTGATATCATTACAAAAACAATAAATTATAAAACAAAAAATATTGATATAAAAACTTTATTGAAAGAAGAAGGGTTTTTATAATCTCGGAGCAAAAATTGACTGAAATTTTACAAAATATTCCAAAACATGTTGCTATTATAATGGATGGAAATGCGAGATGGGCAAAAATAAAAAATCTTCCCAAAATAGCTGGACATAAAAAAGGTGCAGATAATGTAGAAATTATTGTAGAAAAAGCGAAAAGTTTAGGGATAAAATATCTTACATTATATACTTTTTCTACAGAAAATTGGAAAAGACCTAAGGACGAAGTAGACTATTTAATGAATTTGTTAAATGAATATCTTCAAAATAAATTTATTCAAAAAATGATAAAAAATAATGTAAAATTAAATTTTATTGGAGATATAGAAAATATTGAAAAAAAAGGAAATAATATAAAAAAATCTATTAAAAAAGCAATAGATTTAACAAAAAACAACTCTGATTTTAATTTAAATATAGCAATAAATTACGGTGGAAGAGATGAAATAATAAGAGCTATAAATAAAATTTTAATTTCAGATATAAAAAATATAGATGAAAATAATTTTAAAAATTACCTTGATACAAAAAACTTTCCAGATCCTGAACTTCTAATCAGAACTGGAGGAAAAAAAAGAATAAGTAATTTTTTATTATGGCAAATAGCTTATACCGAAGTTTATATTACAGATATTTTTTGGCCAGACTTTGATGAAATAGAATTTGAAAAAGCTATAAATTTTTATCAAAATGAAACTAGAAATTTTGGAGGAAGAATTGAGTAACTTTATAAAAAGATCTATAACTGGAATATTATTTGTAATTCTTTTATTATTTATGATTAATTTAGGATCTATTCCTTTTCTGTTATTTATGATTTTTATAATAATTTTAGGATTAAATGAATTTTATAATCTATCATCAAAAATAGGATATAAAAGTAATAAATATTTAGGAATAATTTTTTCGATTCTTATATCAATATTATTTTTTATAAATAACGGCGAAATATCAGTTAATTTTCAAAAAAATGCTTCTGTAATTAATAATTCTTTCTGCATATTTTTAACTCTTTTTTTAATATTAATCTTTTCTTTTTCAATAATATTTTCAAATTCAAAAAATGAAGAAAATAATTTTAAATCAATATTTACAAAAAATGCGACAACATTATTTGGAGTTTTTTATATTGGCTGGCTTTTTAATCATCTAATTTTAGTTAGAGAAATCCCAGTATATGGAAAAGATTTAACTTTAATACTTTTTTTCTGCGTATGGATAATGGATACTTTCGCTTATATATTCGGAATGCAAATTGGGAAACATAAATTTTCCAAAATAAGCCCTAATAAATCAATAGAAGGATGCTTTTTTGGATTAATATTTGCAATTCTAGCAAGCATAATTCTTCATAATTTTATATTCAAAACCAATTTTGGAATAAAAAATAGTATAATTATTGGAATAATTATTGGAATATTTGGACAAATTGGAGATTTATTTGAATCTATGATAAAAAGATCTGCTGAACAAAAAGATTCTGGAAATATTTTACCCGGACATGGTGGAATTTTAGACAGATTTGATAGTATAATATTTACAGCTCCAATATACTTTTATTTTATAAAAATATTTGTTAATAACTAATTAATGAAAAACTATTAAAATACTTTATATTTTAAACATAATTATTTAAAATTAAATAGTTATTAAAAAAACTGTATTTGTAAAAAATTTAAAATCATGAGGAAATAAATGGATTTATCTAATTATCTAGAAAAAATTCTCATAAAATTGATTGTAAATACAAAAGAAGAATTATCTATCCAAAAAGAAGGCGTAACATTAGAAAACCGATTAAATATATTTTTTAACTATGATAAAGAAAAAGTTTTAAAACATTTTCTTTTTGGATCATATATAAGAAATACTTTAATTTCAAAAGAATTTGACAATAATTCTGATATAGATTTTCTAATTGTATTCAAAAATATTGGAAATGATACTCATATATATATAAACGAGCTAGAAAATTTTGTAACTAAAAATTATAGTATAAATGAAATTAAAAAATTAAATTCAAAAATCCTACTAGAAGTAGAAGGAATAAAAATAGATTTAATTCCAGCATTACAAATTAACGAAAATAAATATAAAATTCCAGATTTTTACCATAATATCAAAAATTGGATTACAATAGACCCAAAAAAAATTAATGAGACATTAATACAAAAAAATTTAAAAACCAATCTAAATTTAATTAAAATAATAAAACTTTTAAAATATTGGAATGCTGCTTTTTCATGCGGATTTAATTCCTATAAACTAGAAGAAAATATTATAAATAAAAATTTTTATTCATACTCTAATCTACAAGATTATTTATTTGGCTATTTTTTGGATTTAAAAGAAAATATTAAATATCCAGAAAGCTTGAATCAAGAAATATCAAAAGTTCATAAAATTATAGAACAAATAAGATATAATACAATATCTGAAATAGAAGCCGAAAAAAAAATAAAAGAAATAATTCCAGATCCAGATATATTTAACTAACTATACATTTTTTTTAAAATTTCAGAATTTTTCTCTTTTTCTTTTGGAAAAGAATCTATTATATTTCCATCTAAATTATAAGTAATTCTTTTGACTAAATTTTCATTTTCATCATATTCGCTAATCCAGTTAATTTTTCCATTTTCAAAAAAATATTCTTCAATATTTTTTTTCTGATTTTTAAATTTTATTGAATATTCTTTATTTCCATTTTTCCAAAAACCTATTTTTTGAACTATTTCAGATCTATCATACAAAATCTCTTCTTTCTTTTTTCCCTTTTCACTATAAAAATTAACTTTTTCTAAAATATTATCTTTATATTTTTTCTCAAATTGAATATTTCCATTTTTATAATAAATACTTTCTTTTTGCTTAATCCCCAAATCATTAAAAATTTCAACCCTTTCTATTTTTTTATTAAAAAAATAATAAATTATTTTTATTACTTTAGAATTTTTAATATTGTAAAAAATTTCTTTTTTTATATCTCCATTTATAGAAAATTCCGTTGTTTTTTTTATCTTTTTTATCCCATCATAAAAATCATATTCATTTAAAATTTTTATTTTTCCATTCTTATAAAAAAATTCTTCCGTTTCTATTTTTTCATTATTTTCAAGATTAGCTTCTAAAAAATTCAATTTTTTATAGTTCTCACTATTTTTTAAAATTTCTAAATTAGAAAAACTTATATTTTTGATATTTTTAGTAATAAAAACTCTTTCCAGCAGAAAAATGAGAAAAACAATGATAAATAAAACTAATATTATTTTAAAAATTTTCATTTTTTTTCCTAGATTAAAAAATTTAAAATCTTAAATTAAAATTAACTGTAA
>CAYQVV010000107.1:1796-4041 GCA_964421155.1 uncultured Elusimicrobiaceae bacterium | reverse complement strand
TATTTCACACCTTATATTTTTGTAAGTCGCTCATTAAAAAAAACTAATATAAAAATCAAATGTTCCTCATTAGTCCAGCTGAAAAAATGCGAAGTTAGAAACTAATCCCAATAATAAATATTATTTTTTTATGTAGAGACTTGATATGTAAAGTCTTTAATAAGAAAAAAAATTGATAAAAAAATGATTATGAGTCAAAACATTCAAGTATTGATTAGTAAAATCATAATTATAGTTTTTAATTTAAATATCTAAAGTTTTTTTACAAATTTATGAGAAATAATTTTTTTTTTAAGTCAAAATCTTTTAAAAAAATAGAAAACAAAATTTTGAAAATAACAAATGATAATCGTTTGCTGACATAAAAAAATTTTCCATTTTGAAATTTTATTGGAATAAAATTTTTAATAATAGAATTTGACTATTTTTTATTTTTAGAATATATTAATATTTGAATATATAGATATTTGTATAAATAAAAAAAGGATAGTATATTATGGAAGATATTTTTTTAGAATATAAAAATTTTCCTGAAATTTTTAAAGCATTATCTCATCCAATTAGAGTTAAAATTACAGCAGGTTTGATTTCAAATAATGAATGTAATGTATCAAAAATGGTAAAATATTTGAATATTCCACAGCCTACAGTTTCTCAGCATTTAAATATTTTGAAATCTGCAAAAATAATAGAAGGGTATAGATGTGGGAATCAAGTTTGTTATAAAGTTATAAATGAAGATGTAAAAAAGATTTTTAGTGTTTTAGGAGGTTGCAAATAAAATGAAAGTTTTAATAATTGGAGGAGTTGCTGGTGGAGCCAGTACAGGTGCAAGATTAAGAAGATTAGATGAAAATGCTGAAATTATTATTTTTGAAAGAGGAACTGATGTTTCTTTTGCGAATTGCGGTATTCCTTATTTTTGTGGAGATGTTATAAAAGATAGAGATAGACTGGTTGTTCAATCTCCAGAATCTTTGAAAGAATTGTTAAATTTAGATGTTAGAATAAATTCTGAAGTTTTAAGCATTGATAGAACAAATAAAAAAATAACAGTTCTAGATATAAAAAATAATAAAAAATATGAAGAAAATTACGATAAATTAGTATTGTCTCCGGGTGCATATCCTTTTAAGCCGAAAATAGAAGGGATAGAAAATGAAAAGATTTTTACAGTTAGAAATTTAGATGATATGGATAAAATAAAAAATTTTGCGAAATCTGGAGCTAAATCAGTTGGAATAGTTGGTGCTGGATTTATTGGTGTGGAAGTTGCAGAAAATTTATCTCATTTAGGGCTTGAGACAACAATAATAGAAGCCTCAAATCAAATTTTAGCACCTATTGATTTAGAAATGGCTTATCAAGTTCAAAATCATTTGATAGATAAAGGAGTAGATCTTTTATTAAATGATGGAGTGAAAAAATTTACAGAAGAAGATAAAAAAATAAAAATAATTTTAAACAGCGGTGCAGACTTAAAAGTTGATTTTGTTGTTTTTTGTATTGGTGTGAAACCTGAAATAAATCTTGCAAAAGATTCTAATTTACAAATAGGAGAGACTGGCGGAATTTTTGTTAATGAAAATTTACAGACATCAGATTTAGATATATATGCACTGGGAGATGCTATAGAGGTCATAGATTTGGTTTCTAAAAAACCAGTTTTAATTCCATTGGCAGGTCCTGCAAATAAACAAGGAAGAATCGTAGCAGAAAATATTGTTGGCATAGATTCAAAATATAGATATACTCAAGGAACTTCTATTTTAAAAGTTTTTGATATGATTGTTGGAGCTACAGGAAATAATGAAAAGTCTTTGAAAAGAAATAATATTCCTTATCAAAAATCTTTTTCTTGGGGATTTTCACATGCAGATTATTATCCAGCAGCATTTCCTTTGATTTTAAAAATATTATTTTCTCCAAATGATGGAAAAATTTTAGGAGCTCAAGCTGTTGGAATGGATGGTGTTGATAAAAGAATAGATATTATTGCAACTGCTATAAAATTTGAAAAAACGATTTTTGATTTGAAAGATTTAGAGCTTTGCTATGCTCCACCTTTTGGCTCTGCAAAAGATCCTGTCAACATAGCTGGAATGGTTGCAGAAAATATTTTAACTAAAAAATTAAATCCTGTTTTTGTAGAAGAAGTTGAATCATGGCAAAATGACTCTGAAAAAATAATATTGGATGTTAGAACATTGCCAGAAAGGCATATAGGTTTTATTGAAAATTCTAT
>CAYQVV010000107.1:0-1696 GCA_964421155.1 uncultured Elusimicrobiaceae bacterium | reverse complement strand
AAAGAAGATATAATTTTAGATAAAACAATAAAAATAGATGCTTGTGGTTTGCAATGCCCAGGACCAATCATGAAATTATCAAAATCAATTTCAGAAATAAATAACGGAGATATTTTAGAAATATCAACAACAGATCAAGGTTTTAAAAATGATGTTTATAATTGGGCGAAAAGTTCAAAAAATACAGTTATTGATGTAAAAGAAGAAAATAAAATTATAAAAGCTTTTGTTAAAAAAGGCATTGAAAATAATCTTAAAAATGAAAAATTTAATCATATAAACGAAAATAAAAAAAATAAAACAATCGTAGTTTTTAGTAATGATTTAGATAAAGCATTAGCAAGTTTTGTTATCGCAAATGGAGCCTTGTCTGCTGGAAGAAAAGTTACATTATTTTTTACTTTTTGGGGATTAAATGTTTTAAGGAAAGAAGAAAATATGAAGGAAAAAGTTTCAAAAGGATTATTAGATAAAATGTTTGGAATGATGATGCCAAAAGGCATAAATAAACTTTCCTTGTCAAAAATGAATATGTTTGGGCTTGGAACATTTATGATGAAGTATGTTATGAAAAAAAAGAATATTTTAACATTGCAAGAACTTATTAAACAAGCAAAAGATAACGGAGCAAGATTTATTGCTTGTCAGATGTCAATGGATGTAATGGGAATAAAAAAAGAAGAATTAATAGACGGTGTTGAAATTGGAGGAGTTGCTACTTATATAAATGATGCTGAAAATTCTGATATGAATTTATTTATTTAAAAATTAAAAATATATTTAATATAATAATTGTTTTATAATTAACTAATATGTTTATAGATTTATTTTAAAGAAAGGTGTTTTAATATGGAAAAGAATGTTTTGAAAATAGCTGGAGGAATACTAATATTTTTTTTATTTATTAGTTCTTTTTATACGGTTGGAGCAGGTAAAGTTGGTGTAAAGTTTAATATTCTAACAGGAATGACTTCTTCTAATTCTCAGGGATTTCATTTTAAGTTTCCTATAATAGAAAAAATAACAAAATTTGATGTTAGGACTCAAAGGGAAGATATAAAAATGGAAGCATCCTCAAAAGATTTACAGATTGTTAATGTTGTAGCATGTCTTAATTATAGACTAGATTACGATAATGTTAATAAACTTTATAATAATGTTGGGAAATATTTTGTTGAATATATTATCCAACCAGCAGGATTTGAAACAATAAAAGCTATTATTTCTCAATATCCAGTAGAAGAAATAATTTTGAAAAGAATAGAAATAAAGAAATTAATAGAAGAAGAATTAGGTAAAAAACTTTTGAGATATAACATTATTTTAGAAAATGTTAATTTGGCTAATATAGATTTTACTTCAGAATTTAATAAAATAATAGAAGAAAAACAGATAGAAGAACAAAAAATAAAAAAAGTTCAATATCAGAAAATGCAAGCTATGGAATATAAGCAAAAGACAATCTTAGAAGCTGAGGCAGAAGCAGAAAAACAAAGGCTTTTGAAACAGTCTGTGTCGCAGGAAGTTATTGCTTTGAAATGGATAGAAAAATGGGATGGAAAACTTCCAAGTACTATGTTGGGTGATAAAAATTCTACTATTATGGTAACTCCAAAAGATAAAAATTAATAATGTTTTTTTTGTAACATTTTTATATATTTTTAGTCTATATTAATAAATTCAATAAATTTTTTAT
>CAYQVV010000106.1:1871-4085 GCA_964421155.1 uncultured Elusimicrobiaceae bacterium | reverse complement strand
TTTTTATATTTGACACTTAAGACAAAATAGTTATTATAATATTAAATCAGACCTAAATGGAGCAAATAACTACTATGACTAAAGAATATTCTAAAAAAAATTTAGCTCCAAAAAAAATGTTTGGACAAAATTTTCTTACCGATAAAAATACGACTCTAAAAATTCTAAATAAAGCAGATATTAAAAACAATGACAATATTTTAGAAATTGGTCCTGGAAAAGGATTTTTATCAGACGAAATTCTAAAAAACTCACCTGTTAAAAATCTAATTGCTATAGAAATAGATAAAGATTTATGTGAATTTCTAGAGGACAAATTTAAAGAAAACAAAAATTTTTATCTACAAAAAGGCGATTGTTTAAAAAAAAATTGGGAATTTCCAAATGAAAATTGTCCATGTCCAAATAAACTAATAGCAAATATTCCATATAACATAACATCAGAAATTATTTTCAAAATGATTGAACATTACAAAATTTTTGAAAATATAACCATCATGGTTCAAAATGAAGTTGCAGATAGAGTTGTTGCAAAACATAATTCAAAAAATTTTGGAGTTTTGACTTGCATAGTTCAAAAATTTTGGAATGTAGAAAAATTTGCAAAATTACCACCTACAATTTTTTATCCAAAACCAAATGTTGATTCAGCATTACTGCATTTTACTCCGAAAATAGAAAAAAACAATATTTTAACTAAAAAAAATTCAATAAAAATATTTTCCCAATTTATAAAATTTTGTTTTAATCAAAGACGAAAAATCCTTTTTAATAGATTAATATCTCTAAATAAAAAACATGAAAATAAAGATATTTTTACAGATATAGAATATTTTGAAAAAATATTTAATAATCAAAATATAGAAATAGAAAAATTAAAAAATTTTTTTATAAAAAATAATTTAGATTTAAACTATAGACCTGAAAATTTATCTGTTGAAAATTTTTATGACCTTTTTTGTTTTTTATTTAAAACTGAAAATCTCTAAGTTTTAAATATTTTTCAAAAACATGTTCTACAGATATATTATTTATGCAAGGAAATTTTTCAATATTTTTAATTTCAAATTTACAATTATGATTACATTCAAAACATTTCATATAATTATAAACACAAATGTTATTACATTTTTCTATGCTTTCAATATCATTTAAAAAATAAGGAAAAAATTCATTAAAACTCCCTCCAGCTAAAATACAAATAGATGGAGTTTTATTAACAACTGCCAAATGTGTAGATCCACTATCATTCCCTATAAATAATTTGGCATATCTAATTATGGAATTCAATTCTAAAATATCAGTTTTTCCGATTAAATTCAAAATTTTTCTATTTCTACTTTTATCAGAATAATATCTTTTTTCAAAAAAAATACCTAAATCTACTTCTTTTTTATTACCAATTAAAACTATAAAATCTGCTTCTATATCAATCTTTTTTTCTAACTCTAAAAAATTTTCTATGCTCCATCGTCTTTTCCCGTCAAAAGCTCCTAAAGAGAAAATTATATATTTTTTTTCTTTTAATTCTTGAAACTCTTCTACATAAAAATTTATTTTTGGCAAATAATACAAATCGTCTTTTAATTCATAATTATTTATAGTTTCTTTAAAAAAATCTTTCATACTCCATAAAAAATGTCTATTATCCGTTTGGACTATTTTTGTATATCCGTTATCAAAAAAAGAATTAAAAAATTTGTTGTTAAAAGAAATTTGTTTAAAGCCAAATTTATTCTTAGCAGACAAATGATTACTTAAAATATTAAAAAAAAGCTCTCTTCTATCTATGTTAAAAATAAATTCATATTTTTTTTCTATTTCTATAAATTTAAAAAATCTATAAAAAATATATCTAAAATCAATTCTAAAAAAATCTAATCCTAAAAAAAATTTAGACATATTTATAGAAATAATTTCATCAAAACAATTAATTTTTTTAGCAAAATCAATAAATTCTGCTGGACACAAATAATAAATTTTATGTTTTGGAAAATATTTTCTTATTTCTTCATAAGTCTTTAAATGAATTAAAAAATCTCCCAACCCACTTAAATTAAGAATTAAAATAGACTTGTTATAATGACTATTTGTCAATATTTTTGCTAAAGAATCTATTATAAAAAATAAAAAAACTTTCAAAACTAATAAAATTTTATTTATAAATATTTTTATTTTTTTCATTTTTATTTCACAATTTTATTTAAAGCCAAA
>CAYQVV010000106.1:0-1771 GCA_964421155.1 uncultured Elusimicrobiaceae bacterium | reverse complement strand
AGAAAGCACAAAATAATTTTTCACATCTATCTTAAAATTATATTTTGGTATTTCAAACTCAAACTCTGGCAATCCAGACAAAAAATTTTTATTACCAGAAACTTGTCTAAAAAATTCAGCTAAATCGTTTAACTCGTGTTTTAAGTCTAACTTTATCAATTTTGTATATGGAAAATTAAAAAAATTGCCTAAATATTTATTTTTATCAAAAACACCTATTTTTTCTTCAGCATTCAAACTTCTAACAAAAAGCGAAATATAAAATAAATCAGTTGGATTTAATATTTTTTTATACCTATATTTTTTCAACTCAATTAATTTTTTGAATCTATAAATAATATTTTTAAAATAAATATCAAATTTTAAAATACTATTTCCAAAAAAAAATTTATGAACATTTATTGGAATTATTTCATCAAAATAATTTGTTTTTTTAGCTAAATCAAAAAAAAACTCATTACAAATTAATGTAATTTTATAATTTTTATCTTGAAAAAATTTTTTATATTCTTTCATAGAATTTAAAGATAAAACAAAATCTCCTAATTGATGATGTCCTATTATTAATATATTATTTTTATTTTCTGTTTTTTTTATAAAAAATGCAAAATAAAGATATGCTAAAAAATCTATTAAATAATAAAATAATATTTTTAAAAATATAAAAATTCTTTTTTTTAACATATATTTTCTTCTAAAATTTTATATATAAGTTCATTAACTTTTTTTATATCTAAATTTTCTACACATAAATATTTTTTACTTTTAGATAATTTATATTTACAAATTATCCCACAACCAAAACAATTCATTTCAGAAGTAACACAATGCGGAATATATTTTTTATCACCTTCTAAAACAAAATCTAAATCATAAGGCAAAAAATCTCCATAATTATGTCCACTAAGCAAACAGATAGAAGGAACTTTTAGACAAGATGCAATATGAATAAAAGCAGAATCATTTCCTATTAAAAACTTAGAATATTGAACAACAGAAAAAATATCTAAAATATCTGTTTTGCCAATTAAATTAATTATATTATCTCTATTTTTATCATATAAATCTAAAAAATTATCCCCTAAACTTTTTTCTTTTTCAGTCCCAACTAATACAATTTTTATATTTTCACTCAACTTTTTCGCAATTTCTACAAATTTATATACATCAATCATTTTTTCAATCATTGACGCACCCAAAGCAAATACGCAATAATTATCGCATTTTTCTAAATCTTTATATTTAGAAAAACTTTTTTCTAAACTTGGCAAAACTGAAAAAAATTTTTGATTCAAAATTAAAGCTAAAAAATAACTTAATTTTTTTAACTCATTTTGAAATGGCATTTCTAAATATTTATCATAAAATCTAGAAATAATTTTATTTAAAACTTTATTTGCAGTTTTATCATACATCCCAATTTTTTCATCTGCATATAAATTTTTCAATAAAAAACTCGTCGTATATTTATTATTTAAATGAATTATTTTTTTGTATTTTATCTTTTTTAATTCTATTATTTTTTTAAATCTATAAATTAAATTATTAAAATTAAATTTTAAATCTAATAATGTATCTCCAAAAAATATTTTTTTAGAATCTACAGATATAACCTCGTCAAAATAGTCCAGTTTTTTAGCTAAATCAAAAACCATATCACTACATAAAAAAACTATATATTCATTTTTAAATTGTTTTCTAATTTCCTTAAAAAAATTTATAGATATTACAAAATCGCCAAGATTATCTATTCTAGTAAGCAAAATTTTAT
>CAYQVV010000105.1:0-4094 GCA_964421155.1 uncultured Elusimicrobiaceae bacterium | reverse complement strand
CTGTCAAAACATCTATATCAGCCAAATGTAAATTTATTCCAAAATTTCTTGTTTGCTTATAGTCGGTTCCTGTTGCTCCTCTTTTATCTACAAATGCCAATCCCATCATTACAGACATATATGTTGAAATATTTGTTAATCTATTTTTTTCTCCAGTTTCTCCATCTACTTCTATTCTTAAATCTAATTCACCGTTCATAACTTTTGTTCTTATGTCTTTTTTTAGATCATTTATTTCTGTATCAACATTTTTCCCTGTTGCTCTTTCTGATTCTAAGTCTTGCATTCTTTTATAATAATCGCCTAAAACTGATTTTAATTCGTCATTTTTAATATATTTGCCGTTTTCTCTATTTTCAAACAATTTCAATAAATATTCTGCTTTTTCTTTGTTTAACGGTTTTTTTGCTTCAGCTTCTAATTTTATTTTTACTAAGTCTAAAACCCTCGCTCTCAATGCTCTATCTTCTATAATAGATAATTGGGCAGTTCCATTTGTTAGATAATCAGAAACTATTTTTTCTGCTATTCTATTTGCCATTTCTTCTCTTCTATCTTGTAAAGCACCATCTTCTGTTTTTATTTCTTCTTGTCTAATTATTACTGCTTTCCCTATTGCATCAGTTGCTTTTCCCCAACCTTCTTCATTTTGATTTATTCCTATTGTTTTATGATAATCAGCATTTGTAACTTTTGCTAATCTAAGAACTTCTGTTCCTAATATAGATTTTTCTAATTGCCCATCTAATGTTGCAGATGTTGCATAGTTCCAACTACTAATTTTTCCTTCACTATTCCTATTACTATAAACTTGACTTCTAGATATACTTTTACCTGTTTGTTTCGGCAATACTAGCTTTTTTATATCAAATTTTGCTCCATTCAATTCTGCTAACAATGCCAATGCTAAAACTTGTTCCACACTGCCTAATTGTTGATCATATTGTGTTACACCATCTTTTTTAGGAGATATTTTATGAGTCTTTCCTTCATTTCCTTCTTCCTTTTTTTCATCTTCTGTCAAAGCTACCAATTCAAAAGTTGTATCTTGAGTATCATAAAGCAATGCTTGTGCTGCTGAGTGAGTATATCCTGACAAGTCTGTATTGCTCAAGCTAAAATTTGTAATTGCTTTCCATACTCTTCCCCAAAATGTTCTGTGTGAAGATTCTTCTTGAAAAGATTTTGAAAAAGCCATTTCATTATTCGTTTCAGCTTTATATATAGCAAAAATGCCTAATTGATCTGCAATTTTTAATAAATTTTTATCATTTACAATATAAATATTTTTATCTTTTGAATAATTACTAAATGCCCAATTTCGTACTCTTGAACTAAAAAAACTCAAAAGCCCTATTACACTTAAAAATATAAATATTACACCTATTAATTTCCAACCATTAAAAGAAGAATTTTTATTTATAACTGTTCTAAATTCTGTTTCTGTTTGTATTAACGAATAATGTCCTTTTTCTGAAGAAGTTTTATACATATTATCTGTTAGTCTTTTAAACGCATATTCACTAGCTTTAAATCTAGCGTGCATTTCTCGTTCTCCACTCTGAACATAACTCATATTTTCTTTTGTTAATTTATGAGATTCATCTATATATCTTGCATTTACCATTGCCACAGCTTCTTTTAATAAATACCCCATATTAGATAAATGACCATATTGTCCATGAGTAGAAATAGGTAGAATATTTTTATTTAAAAATGCTTCTGCTAAAGCTCCTTCTTTATCCTTATTTCTATCTACATCAAAAAACTTAACTCCAACTGCATCTAATAATGATACATTACCTTCTTCTTTTGCCATAAATTTATCTATAGCTGATTCATTTTCAACTATCAAAGCAGCATTATATTTATCTCCCATCATCAATTTATTAACAACATTTGCTATTGTTAATGCTGCTGTTTTTCCTGCTGCTGTTCCAGCTTCAGGAGCCTTACCTTGCAAATATGCGGCAACTATAGCTAACTGTATTCCTCTTAAACTCCAGCCTTTTCCCCCATCTTTTTCTTCATTCATTATATCAAATATCATATCTCCCAAAACCATAGCTTCTAATGGTGAAAATTTTTCTCTACCTAATATTTCTTGGACCGTTATAGTTCCAGATTTTAATCTTTGTTTATTTTCTTGTGCAGTAATATTTTGGAAAGATGCTCTTAATCTTTGATATTCTCCTGAATTTCTAAAAGCTTTTGCTCTCTCATCTAAACTTATATTATTAGACTCTGTATCTTCAAGTGAGGCTGCACCAAAATATCTTGTTATAACTTCATATCCTTCAAAGTTTGAACCTAAACTTTTTTGCAAACTCAAATATTCTGAACTAGCAATATCTTGATCACTAAGTTTTGCTTTAGCTGGAAATTTACTTTGAAGATCTTGAGAAATAGAAGGAGTTTCTATTTCTTGCTGTGCTACTATTTGTAATTTTTTCTCTAGGTTTAAAGTTGTTTGATAAAGTTCATTATTATCTATCTTAGCTTTCAAAAGTTCTAATCTTTCTGTTTCAGATGCATTTATTAACTCTGGACTAGTCAAAAATTTTATTAAATCAGAGTTTTGTGGATCTGCTGACAATGCTAATTTATGTAATGTAGTTTCTCCTTCTGCTAAATCCCCTTTTGATACTGATAATGAAGATTCTATAGATTCATGTTTTAATATCGCCCCCATTAAAAAATTATATTGTGAAACATTTTGACTTTGCAAAGATTGAAGCATTTTTTGCATTTCTGGTGTAAAAAACAACTCTAAATTTCCATTTACGATCCTACTTCTAATATCTAAAGAATGTGCTTTATTATAAGCTGCATCTGCTATAACAAATAAACTTGATATTGCCGCTGTTTGGATAAAATTTGTAATCGATGTTAATATTTGTCCAGTTAAAATTGTAGTCAAAGCTGTAGTTTGAACTATATTTCTTAACATTAAATTTTGAAGCTCAGCTCCTTGTATTTGTCTATATTCTCTAAAAACTTCTGTTTCTCCTCCTATCGCTGATAATGCAACTCTTGGATCTAAAACTTTTACTTGATTAGATGCTACTGTCCCTACCAAATTTAATATTGCATTTCCTCCAATATTCATAAAAACATTTTTAAGAATATCTACACTAGTTTCTCTTCCATACTGAATCAATAGCTGACTAAACAATAATTTTTGTTCTGATGTCATCTCTATATTTATTCCTTGCTCCAACATTCGCTTTTCTACTTCTGACAAAGTTTCTGATTCTTTTATTCTTGTTTTTGCTTCTTCATATATATTTACACTTTTATTTATAATATTCGCATTTTCTTCTTTTGTCCCTTCGCCTTTTTCTATTATTGCTATAGCTTCTCTTCCTAATTCTGTTTTACTTAATACTGATTTTTCTTCTTCTGTCAAATTTCTATAGTTATGTGCTAGTCCTGTTACTATTCTCAATTTATCTACATTTGAAAGAATTCCATTTTTAAAATCATTTTCTTTTGAATTGATTTCTACTAAAACTTCTTTCAAGTCCATCATTTTTTGATCTAATAAATATGAAAAAACTTCATCCCCACTAACAAACAATCCTCTTTCCGCAAATATACTTATTAATTGTAATTTATTTTTTTCTGATGTTATTTTTGTAGTTTTTATGTTTTTATTCAAAGAAACATTTTCTTTTATTTCTTGCAACCATTTAGCTTGCTCTATCAATCTATCTTCATAATAATTTTTTCCTTCATATGACTTAACTGCTGGCAATATTTCTTCGTAGCTAATTCCTCGACTTTTTAAATATTCTTTAATTCCTTCAGCATGATATCCTCCTAAAATCATTGCAGTAACTTTGCTTTTTCCAAATTCTTTGCTCAATATATTATTTGTCATTACTTCATTTCTTTTCTCAGCATCTTCATAAAATCCTGTCATATGATTTTCAGCTTCTTCTATTTCGCCTTCATATCCTAAAAAATAATCTTTTCTCAATAATTTATTACTAAAATCGCTTATTTCTTTTAGCTTCCAATTATTACTTTTATATTCTTCTACATCTTTTATACTTGCTTCATTTCTCAAATATCTATTTAATAATTTTATA
>CAYQVV010000104.1:0-4117 GCA_964421155.1 uncultured Elusimicrobiaceae bacterium | reverse complement strand
TTTTAAAATTATCTATTAAATCTAAAAGCTTAATTTCTTTTAATAATTTGCAAATGTTTAATGTGTTCGTATGTGTCAAAATTATTCCCATTTTTGGATCTATTTTTAAATCGTAAATATCAAAATTTACATTTTTAAATCTACCTAAATAACTTAAAAAAGCTTTTTCTCCAAAATCTTTTTTTAACGATAATTTATAATTTAAAAATTTTGTTTGTTTTAAACTATTTGTGAAAACCACCTGCCTAACATTTAATGTTTTTACAAATAATAAAAACATTAAAGTAAAAAATTCACACACAAAACAAACAGCTATATTACTAGTCCCATAATTATTAAAAGAATTATTTTCTGAACCTAAAAACGAATAAATATATTTGGAAATTTCTCTCTCTATTTTTTCATCTTTATGAGTAATATCTAGTTTTGTGGTATGATATTGATTGCAAATATTACACAAATTATCACTTGGCAAATAGCTTTTCAATATGTCTTTTTGCTCATCTTTTTTTTGTTCATTTAAAATAAAAAATAATTCAATAATTTTTTCTAAATTTTTGTTAATAGATTTTATGCTTGTTTCCTTTCCAATTTTACAATTCATGCCAAATTTTGAGCTATTTTGTATATATGGAAACCCCTTTCTTTCTTTCAATTTTACTTTTATTTCTTTTTTATCTTCTATTTCTTTAATCTCTAAATTAAACAAATGCTCTACAAAATTCTCATAATCAAACTTTTCAAATTCTAAAGTATTATTTTCTAATACTGGATTTTTTCCCATTGCTTCCAACAACTCACTAAAATATATCAATCCTATATCTCTAACAATATTTCCTGTCCTAGTAAAAATCATCCTTTCCACTCCCCACCTCCTTAATTTTCTCCATTTATTAAATTCAAAACAAGTTTAATAAATTCGTTGTAGAGATAGGTTTTGAACCTGTCTCTACGATACATCATATCAACTCAATCATCCCAAACCCTTGATTCCGTCTAAATCCTAATCCCAAATCTGTCAAGATCTGCAAATCTTCTTTATTTCCTTTAAGCAAAAAAACTCCTTCATAAGCATTTACAAACATAATTTCTTTTTCTGTCTTATCTTTAAATCCATTTATTTTTTCTTTAACAACAACATTTTTAACTTGATTGCCGACTGGAATTAAATCTATTTTTTCTTTAAGACCAGTCCCTCTAAAATTTTTCAAACAAATATCAGTCATATAATTTAATTCTTTTATAAAATTTTCGTCTTCTAGCTTCAAAAAATTTCCATCCTTATTCTTTATGCAAATAGGAGATAATGTTCTTATCAAAATTTCATTTGAATTGATTTTTTTATCGACTGGCTTAAAAATTTTTAGTTTTTTTAATTCTCCATGTTCATTAATTTTTAAAATTCCATTATAAAAATTTATTATAAATTCTGTATCTGGCGAACTTATGTTAAAAATAAGTTTATCTTTAATATAAAAAAAATCATCTTTGAGTTCAAAATCATTCATCTTGACTGAAAATGTAAAATTTTTACTTTTTTTATAACCATATATTTTTTCATAATATTCAAGATTAGATTTTTTGAGAGTTTCTTTGATAAAGCTTACGAATAACATATTGTAAGCAATTGGTAATTTTTCTATTTTAAAAAAAATACTTATTCTCATAAAAATGAACTCCTATTTTTTTATTTATATATAAAATATAACATAGCATAATATATTCAAATTGCAATATTTTTTTATACATTTATTCTTTATATATTGTAAAAAAAATTTTAATTTTTTATAATCTGAAAAATAAAAGATGGAGTTTTTTATGGATTTTTTAGATTTGTTAAAACAAAGATATAGTGTGCGAAATTTTGCAAAAAAAGAAATAAACAGAAATGATATTGATAAAATGATTTTAGCTGCAAGCTTAGCACCTTCTGCTTGTAATAAAAAACCTTGGAAATTTATTGTAATAAATAATGAAAATTTAAAATTAGAATTATGCAACAAAGCATTTAATACTCCTACTGTAAATTTTTTTGTTAAAAATTCTGCAACAATTATTGTTGCTTGTTCAAAAACAAATTTTTTAGTTCATAAATTTTGTGGATTTTTACAAAATGTAGAATATAATCTGCTTGATATGGGAGCTAGCATACAAAATTTGATTTTACAAGCTACAGAACTAGGAATTGGAAGTTGTTGGATCGGCTGGTTTAATGAGAAAAATATTAAAAAATTGTTAAAAATTCCTTTTAATTACAAGGTCGTCTCATTAATTGCTTTGGGTTATGAAGAAACTGAATCTAGAAAAATAGAAAAAATTAAAGATTTAGATTTTTTTCAAAAAGAAATTTCTGACAAAAAAATTATAAATTTTAATAAGTTTGAGTAATAAAAAAGAATGAAAAAAGTTTTACTTGGATTAGGAACAAATTTAGGCAGTTTTGATGAAAAAATCAAAAATTTAGGTATTGCCTGTGAAAAAATTGCTAAAAATAAAAAAATTTATATTTTAAAAAAATCAAGCATATATTTAACAGAACCTATTGATATGAATTCATCTAATCTATTTTTGAATGCAGTTATAATGATAGAAACAAGTCTTCCCCCACTAGATTTATTAAAATTTTTACAAAATATAGAAAAAAATATGGGTCGGATAGAAAAATTCAATAAATCTCAAATTCTAAATAGTAATATATATATTGACAGAATAATAGACATTGATATTTTAGACTTTGAAGACAATATTTTTAATGATGAATTTCTAAATATTCCACACAAAAAAATGCATGAAAGAGAATTTGTTTTATATCCAATTAATGAAATATTTTCTGAATGGAAACATCCTGTATTAAAAAAAACAGCAAAAACTTTTATATCTGAAATTTTAGTTTCTCACAAAGTTCATAAGACAGATATAGCATTTTGATAAAAATTTATTTGATTTTTTTATAAAAATTAATATAATAAAAAAATACATTTATTCGGGGTGTAGCACAGTTGGCTAGCGCGTCTGATTTGGGATCAGAAGGTCGGGGGTTCAAGTCCCTCCACCCCGATTTTTTATAAAAATTTTAAAATGCGTCTGTAGCTCAGTTGGATAGAGCAACTGCCTTCTAAGCAGTGGGCCAGGAGTTCGAATCTCTTCAGACGCATATTTTTTTAAATTTTGGAGCAAAAAATTAATGTTTGTAAGTATAATTTTGTCAATATATAAAGATATTGAAGCTCTAAAACTTATAATAGATGCTCTATCAAAACAAACTTACAAAAATTTTGAATTGATTGTTTCAGAAGACAATAATTCTATTGAAATAAAAAAATATTTAGAATCCATTGAAACTCCATTCAAAATAAAACATATTTCTCAAGAAGATATAGGCGTAAGAAAATCATTAGCATTAAATAAATCAATACTTATAGCGGAAGGAGAATATGTTATTTTTCTAGATGGAGATTGTGTTCCTTTTACAACTTTTGTTGATGCTCATGTCAAAATTTCTGAACCTAATAGATATTTATGTGGAAGAAGAGTAAATCTGGGATTAAAAATTTCTTCAGCTTTAAGGGACAAAAAACTTATTGCTTCAAATTTAGAAAAAAATTCTTTAAAAAATTGGTTTACTTTATTAAATGATAACTCTGAACATGTAGAACAGTTTTTTTATTTTAAACCAAATGGTATAATAAATAAATTATTTGATAAACTTAATAATAACTTACATATCTTAGGTGCAAATTTTTCATGTTTTAAAAAAGATCTTATCAAAATAAATGGTGTAGATACTTCTATTCCAGGAGAATTAGTTTCTATAGATACAGATATTGAATGGAGATTAGAATTTATAGGCGTAAAACCTAAAACTGTAAAAATTTGTGCAAATGTTTTCCATTTGTATCATAAAATTGATAATTCAGCTAGAAAAAAAGTCTATGATTCTGTAATGAAAATAGTTGAAGATCGAAAACAAAATAATGAATATATTGCCCAAAAAGGCATCGCACAAATAGATTAAAAATTATATTAATAAATTTATATATGGTGGCTGTAGTTCAATGGTAGAGCGCAAGATTGTGGTTCTTGTTGTTGTGGGTTCGAATCCCATCAGCCACCCCAT
>CAYQVV010000103.1:0-4142 GCA_964421155.1 uncultured Elusimicrobiaceae bacterium | reverse complement strand
AGGCTCACACATTTAGCCGACAAACAAGGAAATAACAATAAAACACCCCTTGTCGACTGCCTGTGGCAGTCAGACTTCCCCTCTAAAAGAGTGGAATTAAAATAAAATTTATTATTTTGTTTAAAAATTAGTTTTTTTTTTAATGAGCGACTTATAAAAATATTCAGTCATTGCGAGAGAGCATAGCGAATGAAGCAATCCAGAAATTAGTTTATGATTACAAAAAATCGAATTAGTTTTTATAAAAAAAAATTTAACATTAAATTAAAAATTTTGGAGGATATATTTATGATAGGATTTATTGCTTTTATTGCACTTGTTTTGGGCATAATTGCTTTAAATAAAATAAGCACATTAAAAAATATGGTTAAGGATACACAAAATCAGTTAAAAAATTTAAAAAAAGAAATTGCTACTTTAATGGAGCCAGAAAAAAGATATACTGAAAACACAATAATTCAAAAAGAAACTAAAATTGTTACTAAAGAAAAAATTTTAAATGCACAACCCCATAATTTAAATATTGAAAAAAGATCAAAAAAAGTAATAGAAAAAATACCAAAAGATAAAAAAATTGGAAAATTTTGGATACAATTTAGTGAAAATTGGACGGGCATTTTAGGTTCAATAATTTTAGTTATGGGAGTTGTTTTTTTTAGCATATATGGAGCATTACAATTAATGCCTATGTATCGTTTTTTTATGATTATAATTTTTGCCTTAACAATTACTGGTATTTCATATTTTTTTAAATCACAAAATAAATGGATAAAACTTGTAGTATGGTTACGAAGCATAGCCGCCACAGTTTTTTTATTCGCTTGCATAGGAGCAGTAGGAATATCTGGACTGAAATGGGTAATAGATCCGATTTATGGATTAATTTTGTTGATAATTGGGATAATTGTAAATGTTGGATTATCTTATATTGGGAAAAAACAACAGATTGCTTCTCTTCATGTATTATTAAGTCTTATTGCATTGACAATAGCTCCTCAATCAAACTTAATTTTTATAATTGCTAGTATAGTAAGTTTAGCAGGGATATTATTAAGTTATAGGGAAAAATGGGATTACCATCTTTTGTTTACAGTGAGTTTGTCTTTTTTTTATAGTTTATTTTATTTTTTTAAATTTCAGGAATTGCCGCATAGTTTTGGTTTAGGATCTATTTTAGTGATTAGTATTACCGCTCTTTTGGTTCATTATCGGAATATTTATAAATCGGAACATTTTCAAACAAAACCGTTTTTTGTACATGCAATTACATGGTTATATTTTGCAATAGGCACCTATATGTATGCAGAAGATTTTTTTATAAAACCTATTATTTTGGCTTTAGCTAGTTTTATTACTTTTTTCATGGCGAAGAAAGCAAAAAAAACTGGCACACATTGGCTTTATGTTACAGACACTGTTGTATCTCAATTTATTGCTTTAATAGCTATTATTTCTATAAACAAGTGGCAAATAGATTATTTTTTTATATTAGGAATTATGTTGATTGAAGTTATGTTTTTTATTGTGATAATGCTAAAAGAAAATGAAAAAATTCTTATAAAATTATTTTCATTTATATTGCATATTTTTACATTGGGAATTTTGATTATTGGCTTTTATAAGATAGATTATACGAATTTGAATTTGTTATATAATCATATCGGAACTCTTTTGTTAGTAATAGGGTGTGGATTCGGTTTTTATTTTTATATTGAAAAAAAAGACAAAAACAACATTGTTAAAAATATTAAAACATGGTTTTTATATATTGGTATATTGCTTTTTTGTCTTTTTTTTAATGTTGATAAATTACAATGGGCAACTTGGGGTATTGTTTTATTAGCAAGTATGATCCTTTATATAAGGCAAAAATTTCAGTCTTCATCTTTGGGAATAGGAATGCTTTTGTTTGTGTTCGGAACATATTTGAAATCATGGCACCATATTTCTTTGGAAAAAGATATTTATGAAATATTAATTTACACATCGCCATTTTTCATTTTAGCATTAAGCATATTGAAGTTTTCGTATATAAAAAAGACAAATACTTATATTAAATGGATAGGTATATATTTAGGATATATTCATTTTATAATAATTTCATATTACTCAACAAATTCAATTTCTCCATTAATTTCAGGTGTTTTATGGTTATTAGCTTCACTTATAACACTTGAATTGGCGGGGTTTATAAGTAAAAAATTTAGTTTTAAAAATTTAGAGATAGGTACTCCTGATAAATTTTTAATTCATATGGGGTATTTGCTAATTATATCTTTTTTTGTGAGGTATGTGTTTGTGTATATGCAATTAGAAAAATATATCGGTATATTTGAAGTTAGGCTTTTAATTGAAATATTTGCTTTATCAGTTTTGTTATATTGGGCAATGTATAGAAAGGACAAAATACAAAATTTTTATAAAACATGGGCTACTATACATCCGTTGTTTGTGGAACTTATTCTATTATTTTCAATATTTGTAATTTTTGTAGAATTTGATCAATTATATTATTCAATGATTTGGAGTGTTTTATCAATATTGACTTTATTTATTGGAACTAAATTTTATGATAACTTATCTAGGATGAAGTTTTATTCTGTGTTATTCAGCTGGGGAACGATGCTGCAAGTAGGATTTATTTCAACATCATATATCAATCCATCAACAAGTTGGTATGAACAGACTTGGCTTTTTAGTTGTATCGCCATAATAATTCAAATAGTTTATTGTATTTTTAGTTATAAAATATTTTCGGATAATATGGATTATCCTGTTTGCAGAGGATCTTTTGATGGTATAATTGAAAAAGTTAGGAAAAATAAAAATTTTTATATTTTTTATCCATTATTTATTTCTATCGCAGTTTTTCTTTTTAAGTCGTTTGATAAATCAATCTTAACACTGCTTTGGGTTGTAGAATGTTTTAGTATTTTCATATTGAGCATAATATTAAAGGTAAATAATTTCAAAATAATTTCGCTTTTAGGTTTAATATTATGTCTTATACGTCTTGTTTTTTATGATTTAGCAAAAACAAATACTTTAACAAAAGGAATAGTATTTTTATTGGTCGGTGGTTTAATGTTAATAATGAATGTAGTTTACAATAAATATAAGGAAAGATTTTAAAATGAAAATAAGATATTTTTTTTTATTTTTAATAGTTTGTTTTGGTGTGATAATAATGATTTTATTTTTTCAGTATAAACCGCAATTTCAATTACAAAGCACTATCTCTCCAGCTTTTCAAGTTTTGGGTAAATCCACTAAATCGGTAGATACTGTCATCGCAAATGTTCTGCCAATAAATAGTATAGATGAAAAGTTATTTGGAGATGCTATTGAAAAAAAATATGAAGGCACTATAAATATCAAAACAAAAGATTCTGAATATGTGAATGATTTGCTAAAAAATATTTCTAGTTTTTCTAAGAAGCCGTTCAAATATAAAGCCTTTATTATAAATTCGGCTAATCCTAATGCATGTGCTATGCCGGGTGGAGTAATTATTATAACCACAGGTTTAATAAATGAGATAGAATCAGAATCTGAATTGGTTGCTGTTCTTGCTCATGAAATGGGGCATATAGAATTGTCTCATTGTTTTAATGCAGTTAAATATAGATTAACATTAGATAAAGTAAAGTTGGCAAAAATTGGTGATTTGGCTGATTTTAGCATTCATGTTTTAATAAATCATTCATTTAGCAAAACACTGGAAGATGAAGCCGACGAATATGCTTATAAAATATTACTTATGACTCCATATACACCTTTTGGGCTAAGCAATGCTTTTGTGAGTATTAGCAAATCAGATAAACTAGCCGAACATAAAAAAAGTGACTTCATAAGAGATTATATTGATTCTCATCCAGATATTATTCTTAGGATTGAAAAATATAAAGAAAAAGCTACTAATTGGGTTAAAAATAATCCTCAAAAAATACGATATACAGGGAAAGAAAACTTAAAAAATCGAATTAGTTTTTATAAAAAAAAATTTAAATAAATTACTGTAAATTAAAAATATTTTTTATATCTCAAATTTAATCTATCTCTAAATTTTTAGGAAATAAATGTCTAAAAAAAGTTTATATATTCATATTCCTTTTTGCAAATCAAAATGTATTTATTGTGAT
>CAYQVV010000102.1:0-4282 GCA_964421155.1 uncultured Elusimicrobiaceae bacterium | reverse complement strand
AAACAAGAATTTAAAGAAGAAAAAGAAAAAGCAAGAAAATTAGAAATAATATTGCAAGAAGATGTTTTGGCTAAGAATGCAGGATCTGTTAATGATGAATTAGCAGACAAACCATATACTTCAAGAGAAAGAATACAAAATACTTATAAAAAATCTGCAGAAGAAATAGAAGAACTTGCAAAAAAGCTAAAAGGAATGTTTAGCTCTGAAGATTCTATATATACTGAAATGAATAAAACAGTATTGGATATGCAACAAAAATTGGAATTAGAAGATGGACAATTTATACATTCGGATGTTTTAGATTTATTTGGAAAAGATTTACTACAATCTGTAGGTTTGAAAGATGTAGTTGATGATCCATATAGCACATTAAGAAATGCTACTCAAACTTTACAGAAAAAAGAAAGAAAACAACAAATCACAGAAGAAACTTCAACTGTTTCAACAGTTCAAGTTCAAAATATTAATAAAAAATATGCAGATATATTAAAAGAAGTAGAAGAAAAAGGACAAGTAGTAGTAAGAACTTCAAATACTTCTACGGGATATATACAAGTAAAAGATTTTTCAAAAGCTTTAGTAGAAAACAGTTTAAATGGAATATATGAAGTTATAGATCATAGAGATGGTAATTATAGTGTTGTAAAAAAAGGAACTGAAAAAGCTACTCAAATGAAAACTGAAACTAGATGGAATAAATTTTGGAAAGGAGTTAAAAGCTTTTTTAGTGCAACACTTAGGTATTTAGGTGTTATTTTATTGACTATTTTGGGAATAGTAGGATTTTGGTTTAAAGGATATAGAAAATTAGTTAGAGAAATGCTTTTCTTTGGAGAAGGTAGGGAAGTAAAAATAATGGCATATGAAATGGGAATTTCATATGAAGACAATATAGAGAAATTGAATAATTTATATGAAAAAAGTAAGGAAAATACTAATGGTCAATTGGATGATGAAATAGGAGTTAGAATATCAGATTTATTATCTTATAATAAAAATATTTCTGGTGATAAAGAGAGAAAAGATATTGTAAATAGTGTAACAAGTTTGACTAAGAATATAGCAAAGGATCAAAGAAAATTTTTAGCTGATAAAGCAAAAAGTCAATCAGAATCAACAACTTCAAAAGTGTTATGGACTATAAGCAAGATTTTGTTGGTAGGTTTTTTTGCTAAATGGATATTGCAGTTTGTTAGTTGGATAGCAGAAAAAATTTCTGGTGTAGATAATAAAGTATCTAGGTGGTGTGATAATGCTGTTAGGGGAGGGGTTGAGACTAGAGCGATAAAGCAAGTTTCCATATTTGAAAATGAAACTATTTTAAATAGCTTAAGAGCACAATATGAACAAGGAAAATGGGCAGATAGAAATGTTTCATTTTTTGAATTCATTAGATATGTAATGGAAGCTATAAAAATACAAGAAAATAAAGATAAATCTGCGGATAAAGAAGATGGATTTTTTTCAAGTTTAAAAGAAATTTTTGGAGCAGAATATTCTATAAATAATATAGACACTAGTGATTTTAGAAATATGTTGTCAATAATGAATTTAGCTTATAGAGCTAATGTTTATGGTAATGGTCCTGGTGCTGATTTTGATACAGCATTTTCAGGTTTTTCTTTTATGAAAAAATATTCAAGTATAGGATCTATTTTATGGCAAGTCGCAAATTCTGTAAATGATAAAGATAAAAATTCTTTAGCGCAATCAGAAAAACGTGCAGAAAAAAAAGACCAAAAAATATCTCTTTCAGAAGAAACAAATCTTTTATCTGAAACACAATCAGTTTCTGATTGGGGAAAAGTAGCTATTTCTAAAAATTTAAAAGATAGTGTATTGAATAGAAATTTAGACATGAATTTTGATAATTTTATAGAACAATATAAAATTCAAGAGCAAGTAGGTTTCATAGAAACATATATTCCAAAGCCTTTGGTAAAATTTTTTAAATCAGTTATGTTATTGATAACTACAGCTATGACAATAGTTATGATAGTTTTTGGAAATGTAGTAGGAATAATAATTACAATTTTAATATATAAGTTGTTAATGCCATATATTCAGAAACAAATTCAAGAAAGTTACATCAATAATAAAGCTAAAGAATTGATTACAACAACAGTTTCTGCTGTACAACAAATACTTTCTATGTTAGCAATTATAGCGATGGTTCCAGGAGCTAATGCTGTTTCACAATATAATCCAATGACTAAAATGACTAATGAAATGAATAAAGTATTAGGAAATTTAGTATCTACAAATGCAGAGAATAGTTATTTACTTACAAAAGCTTCAATGTTAGAATATTTGACAGGTAATATAGATAATGGTATTGCAAATGCATATTTCGAGCAAGCAATAAAAAATCCAACAAATGAAAATATAACTGCTGCTCAAAATGCCGTATCACAATTAGAAAATAGTGATACTAAAAATTCTTTACAAGCACAGTTAGCATATTTGAAAGCTGTTAATAACCCTACTGATGAAAATATAGCTTTAGCAAATGATGTGATATCTAATTTATCAGATGAAACTTTAAAAACGAATTTATCTACTCAATTATTTTACATACAACTTTTTTCTAGTTTAGGAAATTCAAATTCTACTGCTACTTCCAATCCAGTTGCTTTTAGTGGAGACACAAGTGTAGACTTGTTTGCGGCAAATGCTTTAGATTTAACAACAACACAAACTTTAAAAGATATAGCAAATATGCTTGATACAAAATTTGAGGAATTTAAATCTAGTTTATTAGCAAGTCAACCAGAAAATTTAGCTGCTATTGCTGATAAATTACAAAATATGTCGTTGAATTTTGCAGATGTTAATACAGCAGAATTGCAATCTAGAATAGGTTCTGAAGGTGTTGAGTTAGTTATGAGTGAAGGGATGCTAAAAACATTAGCATATTTAAATAATAATGGGATTTTTACAGAACAAGAATTAGATTCTATGATAAATGATATGTTTATGCATGAAGTTTATGATTTAACATATGGACATGAAGAGGCTTTGGCATTAGTGGAAGGAAATGGAGATGATATTTTTTCAAATATGATGACTTCATTAAATAAAGTAATAATAAATAAAGATGCAGATGCATTTTCTCAAGTTGTTAATAGTTTATCTGAAATAACAGGTAGACAAGTGAATTTAGATATAAATAATTTCTTTGCACAGGTTGGAGAGAATAGAGAATTATCATCATTTTGGAAAAGTTTTTATACAGAAACAAAACAGACATCTCAAACCATTGAAAGGCAGAATGTTAATGTGGTTTCTAAATCTACGGACTTAAGCAGTCAAAATATAAATAGACCTCAATTTATGTTGGTAGATGGACAATTACAAGTTTATAATAATGGAGAATTATTAGTTGCGGGTGTAGATTATACAATAGACTCATATGACATTTCAGGTGGGAATTATGGTATAGAGCTATCTAAGGATATAACTTGCAATGATGGGAAAATTATTAAAGCAGGCTCTAAAATATCTATATTTAGTGAAAATGGAAGTTTGTCTCATTCAGAATTATATGAACAAAAGACTACATCTACAGGTGTAGTTTATTATTGTAATACAGAATGGATAAATATTCAAACAGGAGAGGTTTTTGTTTTTGAGAATTATGATGAAACAAAGATTTATGAAGCTGGCGGAAATAATTGGCTAAATACTCCAATGGATGGAAAATTAATAGATAAAAATGGAAATCAAACAAGTCACTTTGAATATACTTATCAAGTTGATGGAGAAGGTAATCCTGTAAGTAGAACAACTTTGTTTTATGATGAAACAAATGTTTTAATAGGAAAAGAAATTCATTATTTTAAAGATAATGATGGAACATATAATATGTTCAAAAAAGAAGTTTACACTCTTAAAAATGATAAATTAGTTATAGATTCAAGTATAGATTACATTGAAACAGGATCTTTAGTAACAGATTATACCTCATGGGATGCAGAAGGAAGACCAATAAGTGCCACATTTACAGAAAAAGACAATTTAGGAGGAACTATAGTTATAACTAATATCGATATTAGTTATGAAAATATAGAAGGAAAAATAATTGCTACAGTAACTACAAAATCAGAAACGGGGGATATTTTATCTGTTAAAACATATGGAATGACAAGTGACGGATTATATCCTAATTATGAAAATATTTATTCAGAAAAAGAGCTATTTGGAGATAAATGGTTGGTAACCAGTTATTATGATGCAAGTGGGAATTTACATACAATCACAAGAGATGTAGATGGAAAAA
>CAYQVV010000101.1:0-4294 GCA_964421155.1 uncultured Elusimicrobiaceae bacterium | reverse complement strand
TCGTGAACTCTTATGTATTCTATTTTGTTCATAGCTAAAAAACTAGTTACGGCAAGAGTTCCAATTAATCTATTTTCTACTTGTTCATTCAAAGTTGAGCCTATAAAAGATTTTCTAGATGCTCCAACTAAAATAGGATATCCAAGATTTTTAAAAATATTAATATTTTTTAAGATTTCTAGATTATGTTCAGTAGTTTTGCCGAATCCAATTCCAGGATCTATTATTATATTATTTTTTTCAATTCCAAGATTTAGCATAAAATTAATTCTTTCTTCTAAAAAAGACATTATTTCATTTATTAAATTATTATAAGTTGGATTTATTTGCATATTTTTTGGAGTGCCTTTTATATGCATAAGTACAATTTTTGAATTATATTTTTTTATTATTTCAGGCATTTTTTTATCAAAAGTACAGGCAGAAATGTCGTTTATTATGTCTGCTCCGCAATGCAAACAAGCTTCAGCCACATCTGCTCTATAAGTATCTATGGATATCGGAATTTTATTTTCAGGATCTATTTTTTTTATTAATTCAAGAACGGGTAGAATTTTTTTAATTTCTTGATCGCTACTTGTTGGATTTGAGTTTTGTCTAGTTGATTCTGCCCCAATATCTATAATATCAACTCCATTGTCTATCATATTTTCTATTTGATTTAAAATTTTTTCTATGGAAGAATATTTTCCTCCATCAAAAAAAGAATCTTCTGTAAGGTTTAAAATTCCCATTATTTTTGTATGATTTTTATTAGAACTATTTTTTTCAAAATTTTCATAATTTGAAATTTTTTTTTCAATGTCTAGTGCTATATTTTTCAATCCAAAAGGTTGAGTTTTCATTTTTTCTATTAATTTTTTGATTTGTTTTTTTGTTCCTATTATAAGGCAAGAATTTATTCCCGGCTTATATAAAACGACATCAGTATGAACTGCAATATCTCCACCTATAGATAACATATCTTGCTTCAAAATATTTGCTGCTTGATTTGAAATTTCGTCTATAAAGATATTATAAGATTTTATTTTATCCGTTAGTATTTGAGTGCCAAGATTATGGACATTTATTTTTTTTGATAGAAATTCAATGATTTCAGAATTTGTTTTAGAATTTAGATCTATTATTTTTATCATTTTATTTCCCGCACAAAAAATTATTTAATTAAAGACATTGCTTCAGATCTGGTTCTAGCATCACTTAAAAAAATTCCTCGCATACTTGAGGTTACAGTTTTTGCTCCGGGTTTTTTTATGCCTCTCATTGTCATACATAAATGTTCGGCTTCTATTACAACCATTACTCCAATAGGATCTAATGCTTTATTTATTGAATCTGCTATTTGTTTAGTTAATCTTTCTTGCAATTGTAATCTTTTAGCAAAAACATCTACCGTCCTTGCTATTTTTGAAAGTCCTGTAATTTTTCCTTTTTTAGGGATATATGCAACATGTGCTTTTCCAAAAAATGGCATCAAATGATGTTCACATAGAGAATAAACAGGAATATCTTTTACTAGAACTATTTCTTCATAGCTTTCTTCTTCATGAAATATTTTTATAATTTCTTCTGCAGTTTTAGAATATCCTTCGCATAATTCAGAATACATTTTTGCGACTCTGTTAGGTGTTTCTAATAATCCTTCTCTATCTGGATTTTCGCCTAGTGCTATTATTATATCTTTTACAGCATTTTTAATTTTTTCTTGATCAATTTTTTTCATCATAATCCCTTTTAATAAAATATAAAATTTAATTATAAAGTTTTTAAACTAGATTCTTTTTCTGCAAATTTATTGTTGTCATTATTTTTAGTGGATTCTTCATTTTTTTGTTCTATTATTTTATTTTTTAAATCAGCATAAACTATTTTTCTAGAAATGTTTCTAGCCATAAAATATAAAATTTTTTCTTGAGCTTCTTTTTCTAAAGTTGTATCACTTTTTGTTTCAAAAGAATTTCCGTATATTGTAAAATATATTTCATTTTCAGAAAAAGTATCATCCAAAACTATTTTATTACTTATTTTATCAAGAATATGAACTTTTGCTTCTATTACTTGTTCATAGCTTTCTACATGATTATCCATGTCATATGACATAGGTTTTAATTCATAATTAAATATTTCTCCAGAAATTATATATTCGGCTTCGTTTTCAGGTAAAATAGATATATTAGATTCTCTTAATAGTTCATCTTTTAGATATTCATTTAGGCTTGTGTGTAGAGAATATTGAACAGTTTGATTATCAAATATTTTTAGATATATTTTTTTAGGTGGACCTAAAGAAATTTTATTTGTAGCACAGGAAATAAATATTAAACTAAATAATATTATTGAAATTATAAATCTATAGATTTTCATATCTAAATTATCCTTTTAGATTTTAAATTGCTAGAGAATAAAACTTGTCAAAAATATAAAAAAAATTTATTATATTTTGTAATGAGAAAAATATAAAATTTATATTATCATATTTGAGTTTTAAATTCAAATCAAATAACAATTATTATTAAGTCTGTAATTTACTAGGAGGGAAATATGATAGAGATGGAGATTGTTAAAAAACAAGTTATTGATGCAAAAAATGCTTCAAAAAAAATGAATTCTTTAACTAATAATGATAAAAATGAGATACTTTTTGCAATAGCAAAAAAAATAGAAGAAAACATAGATGATATTATTTTTAGGAATGATATAGATATTGAAGCAGGAAAAAAAGCTAATCTTTCAAATGCTTTTATAGATAGACTAAAATTAACAGAAAAAAGTTTGAAACAAATAGCAGAATCGGTTAGAAATGTTGCAAGTTTGGAGGATCCGATAGGAGAAGTAATAGATACAAATATTGTAGAAAATGGTTTGAAAATAAACAAAATTAGACAGCCTTTGGGTGTTATTGGAATTATTTATGAATCAAGACCAAATGTTACTATAGATACTATTGCTCTTTGTATAAAATCTGGGAATGCTGTTATTTTAAAAGGTGGAAAAGAGGCTTTAAATTCTAATCATATTTTAGCAAGACTTGCTGTAGAAGCTGCAGAAGAATCAGGTTTGCCAGAGGGAGCTATCCAATTTATAGAAACATCTAATAGAGATATTTTTGCAGAGATTTTGAAAATGGATAAATTTATAGATGTTATTATTCCTAGAGGTAGCCAAGAAATGATAGAAAATATAACAGAAATTTCTAAAATTCCAGTTATAAAACATGGGAAAGGACTTTGTCATATTTATGTTGATGAATTTGCAAATATTGAAATGGCTATAGATATAATAAAAAATGCAAAAATTCAAAGACCGGGAGTATGTAATGCTGTTGAAACAGTTCTGGTTAATGAAACTATTGCTAATGAATTTTTATTAAAATTTTTAAAAGATTTAGAAAAAAATAATATTTTTAATCTAGAGTTAAGATTGTGTGAAATAGGTTTGAATAAAATTGCAAATATTGATGGGTTTAAATTATTAAGCCAAAATATTAAAAACAATATAAAGTCAGCAGAAAAAAGAGATTGGGATACAGAATATTTAGATATGATTTTGTCATTAAAAATAGTAAATAATTTAGACGAAGCAATAGAACATATAGATGTTTATGGAACAGGACATTCTGAGGCAATAATTACTGAAAATGAAAAAAATGCAGAGACATTTTTAAAAATGGTTGATGCATCAGCAGTTTATCATAATGCTTCTACTAGATTTACAGATGGTGGATGTTTTGGTTTAGGAGCAGAAATGGGGATTTCTACTCAAAAACTCCATGCAAGAGGTCCAATGGGAATAAAAGAACTAACTAGCTATAAATATGTAGTTTATGGAAATGGACAGATTAGAAAATAAATTTTTTTAATAAAGGATTTTTTATGAAAATTGGATTATTTGGAGGGACTTTTAATCCTATACATAATGGACATTTAATTCTGGCAGAGAATATAGTAAATATTTTTAATTTAGATAAAATTTTTTTTATTCCTGCAGGAGATCCTCCTCACAAAAAAGTAGATACAGATAAAATACATAGATATTTTATGACAATACTAGCAATTCAAAATAATAAAAAATTTGAAATATCTACAGCAGAAATAGATGGTAAAAATAAATATTCTTTTGAGACGATAAATTATTTTAAAAAACTTTATAAAAAAGACGAAATATTTTTCATAATGGGGCTAGATTCTTTGAACGATATTGAAAAATGGAAAAAAGGATTAGCTTTGCTTGATATGTGCAATTTTATAATTGTTAATAGATTTTATGCAAATCAAGAAGATAAAATAAAAAATTA
>CAYQVV010000100.1:1263-4336 GCA_964421155.1 uncultured Elusimicrobiaceae bacterium | reverse complement strand
TAAATAAAAAAGCCTTGTGTACTATTTACGAGCAACCTACGGAGGCCCATACACAAGGACTTACTTTTTAATTATTAACTAAATAAAAAATATAATAAAATGCAATAAAAATCAAGAAAAATGTTTCATATGAACTCATTTGGCTTTATTTTAAACTAATATTGCTTACTTTAAATCAATTCTTGTTTTTTTGTCTAGTTCTAAAATTTCATCTATACTATTTATTTTTATTTTAGAATGTTTTTCTAAATATTCATTCAATTTTTTAGGAATATCTAAAAATTCTATTTTTTCATTCAAAAATTTTTCAACTAAAATTTCATTTGCTGCATTTAAAATAACTAGATAGTCATTTCCTTTTTTAAGGCATTCTATTGCAAGTTTAAGGCATTGAAATTTTATATTTGTAAAATCTACTTCACTAAAATTTAATTGTTTTAATTGTCCAAAATTTAAAAAATTTGAGCTGCTTTGAGAGTTTAAAGTTTTTGATTGTCTATTTGGATAAGTCAAAGCATATTGTATTGGAATTTTCATGTCAGGTTGTCCAAGATGTGCTTTTATGCTTCCATCTACGAATTCAACCATTGAGTGGACAATAGATTCTGGATGAATTATGACCTCTATTTTTTCTTGAGGCATATTAAATAAATAATGAGCTTCTATGATTTCAAAGCCTTTGTTCATCAAAGTTGCAGAGTCTATGGTTATTTTTTTTCCCATTTTCCATCTAGGATGAGCTAGTGCTTGCTTTACAGATACATTTTTTAATTCGTCTATTGAATATTTATAAAATGGTCCTCCAGATGCTGTTAAAATAACTCTTTTTACTTCATCAGAGTTTTCTCCAATCAAACATTGAAATATTGCGCTATGCTCGCTATCAACTGGGAATATAAAATTATTTTGTTTTTTTGCTTCAGCAGTTAAAAATTCTCCAGCAATTACAATAGGTTCTTTGTTTGCAACAGCGACCTTAAAACCTTTTTTGATTGCTTTATAAATTGATTGAAGACCGATTGCTCCGACTACAGCCACTAGCACTAAATCTATTTTTTCTGCACAATCCAAAATTTTTAATAATCCATCATCTCCACAAAAAACTTCTAGTTGATATTTTTTTATCATATCAGCATAGCTTGTTGTAAATTCATTAAATTTTTTTATATTAGAAATTGATACATATTTTGGTTTAAATTTTTGAATTTGTTCAAATAAAAGTTCGATATTAGAATTTGTTGATAAAGCTAAGGCTGAAAATTGTTCTGGATAATTTTCTATTACTTCCAAAGTCATTTTTCCAATAGATCCTGTAGAGCCAAATACGACTATATTTTTTTTATTCATGCGGGTTCCTTTATTTTTCCAAAACAGCTCTTATTATTGAAAAATTATTTATTTTTAGATTTTGACTTAAAGAATCTAGTTCAATAATCGCTTCTAAATTAGAAAAAGTTCTATCAATATATTCATTAGTTTTTAAAGAAAAAATGTTTTTTATGACAGCAAAATTTTCTTGATTTAAATTTGGAGTCAATATTTCAATTTTATCTCCAACAGAAAAAGCATTTTTTACTAAAACTTTTATTTTATTTTTATCTAAAATTTCAGTAACTTCCGCTATAAAATAATGTGTTATTTTTTCAAAGTCTCCGTTATAATTATAATCTTTTCCAGTAGGATCGCCAAAATAAAATCCTTCTGTATAGCCTCTATTGTTTAATTTTCCAATTTCTTCTAAAAGATTATTTTTTTCTTGTTCATACTTTATCGGATTTTCATAAAATAAATCTATTGCTTTTCTGTAAATTCTAGTAATACAAATTATGTAATAAAGGCTTTTCATTCTACCTTCTATTTTAAAGCTGGAAACTCCTGATTCTATGAGTTCTTTTATTCTCATTATTTGGCACATGTCGTTAGAGTTAAAAAGATATGCACCTTTTTCGTCTTCTTCATATTCCATAAATTGGTTAGGTCTTTTTTCTTCCTCTAAAAAAACTTTATATTTCCATCTGCAAGGATGAGCACAATCTCCTCTATTTGCATCTCTGTTTATCATATAAGCAGACAGAAAACACCTGCCTGAATATGAAATGCACATTGCTCCGTGTATAAAAATTTCAAATTCTAGATTTTTATTGTCATTTGTGATTTTTTTTATTTCATCAATAGATAATTCTCTTGCCAAAACGATTCTTTTTATATTTTGTTGTTCCCAAAATTGGACAGATAAAGCATTTGTTGTATTTGCTTGAGTGCTCAAATGTAATTCTAGATTAGGAGTTATTTGGTTTGCTAAATGAATCACTCCCGGATCAGATACAATTATTGCATCAATATTGATAGATTCTAAAAATTGTAAGTATTTTTTTAATTCTTCAATTTCATTATTTCTAATAAAAGCATTAACAGTTACATATATTTTTTTATTTAAATTATGGGCATATTCTGCAGCTATTTTCATTTCTTCCAAAGTAAAATTATTTGCTCTAGCTCGTAAACTAAAATCTTTTCCTCCGATATATACAGCATCTGCACCATAACTTAGAGTATATTTTAGTTTTTGGAGATTTCCTGCTGGCATTAAAAGTTCTATTTTTTTATTCATAATTTTTTTTATTTTTAAGTTTAATTATTTTTTATTTAAGATGAGTATTATTTTTTTTAGTTTATAATTTATCATTTTTTTTATAAAATTTCTATTATTAAAAAATTAAAAAAGTGTAAGAAATATGCCTGAAATAAAAAAACTCAAAAATAGAAATAAAGAATTAGGTGATTTTGGTGAAAAAATTGCTAGAAAAATTTTGATTGAAAAAGGATATGAAATTATAGAGCTAAACTACAGAACAAAATTTGGAGAAATAGATATTATTGCAAAAGAAAATAATATTTTGGTTTTTGTAGAGGTGAAAACTAGAACTAATAAAAATTTTAAGGCAATAGATTCCATAACTAGGAAAAAACAAGAGACAATGGCAACAGTTGCTAATATTTTTATATCAGAAAAATCGCCAATTTATGATGATTTAGAAGTCAGATTTGATTTAGTGTTAATAGATGAAGGGAA
>CAYQVV010000100.1:0-1163 GCA_964421155.1 uncultured Elusimicrobiaceae bacterium | reverse complement strand
TCTTTATCTGGAGAAATTAGGCATGTAAAAGGAGCTTTGTCAATAGCGATTTTAGCAAAAGAACAAGGATTTAAAGGAATAATTTTACCTAAAGATAATGCGAGGGAAGTTTCTATTTTGAAAGATTTAGAAATTATTGCAGTTAAAAATTTGAAAGAGACAGTTGATTTTTTGAATGGAGATATTAGCATAGAAAATTGTGTAGAAAATTTTGATGAAGATTTTTTATTTAAGCACATAATAGAAGATGATATGAAAGATGTAAAAGGACAATCATTTGCTAGAAGAGCTATGGAGGTTGCAGCATCTGGGAATCATAATATTTTGATGGTCGGACCTCCGGGATCTGGAAAGACGATGTTAGCAAAAAGATTAGCTACAATTTTGCCTGATATGACTTTGGAAGAAGCAATAGAGACAACTAAAATTCATAGTGTTGCAGGTATTTTGCCTGTGAAAAAATCTATTGTTACAGAAAGACCTTTTAGATCTCCACATCATACGATTTCTGATGTTGCTTTGATAGGTGGATCTGCGAATCCAAAACCAGGAGAAGTTTCAAAGGCTCATAATGGAGTTTTATTTTTAGACGAATTGCCAGAGTTTAATCGCAATGTTTTAGAAGTTTTGAGGCAACCATTAGAAGAGCAGAGAGTTACAATTTCTAGAGCAATAAAAAGCCTTGATTTCCCAGCAAGAATAATGCTCGTTGCAGCCATGAATCCATGTCCGTGCGGATATTATGGGACGAAAGTTAAAGAATGTCATTGCTCTCCTATTCAAATAAGCCGATATACAAGCAAGATTTCTGGTCCATTATTGGATAGAATAGATATTCATGTGCAGGTTTCTTTGATAAAGTATGATGAATTAACAATGAAAAAAGAGCCAGAATCTTCAGCAATAATCAGAGAAAGAGTTGTTAGAACTAGAGAAATTCAAAAAGATAGATTCAAAAAAATTAAAACAAATTCTGATATGAGTTCAAGAGATTTGAAAAAACATTGTGAGTTAGATTTAAATAGTGATAAGATTTTGAAGACAGCAGTAGAAAAATTTAATTTGTCAGCTCGTTCGTATTCTAGGATTTTGAAAGTTGCTAGAACTATTGCAGATATGGAAATGTCTGAAAATATTAGAGAAAATCATATTATGGAAGCAGT
>CAYQVV010000099.1:0-4426 GCA_964421155.1 uncultured Elusimicrobiaceae bacterium | reverse complement strand
TAGTAGAAGGACAAGAAGCAAACTTAGTGTCAGCAGTCAAAGGTAATGAATTAGTAGTTAGAGCAACATTGCAAGCTGAAGCATTGATTTCTGTATTAAGAGAAAAAGGATTGGATGTAGAAGCAGTATATAAAGAAGTATTTATGCACGAAATTTTAGAATTAGCATTGCAAATGGCAAAAATCCAAGATCAAGCAGAATCTCATGTTTCAGCTTTAACTAGCACAGGCGCATTGCAAAGATTAGTTTCTCATATATTCACAGCAAAAAGTTATGCAGAAATATCTGCAATATTACATAGAGAACAGCAAATAAAAATAACACCAGAAGAATTAGAAGCAGGAGTAAATAAATATATTTCAGAAAATAGAGATAGAGCTACAAATTTAGCTCCAATTTTAAGTGTAGATAATGTAGCAAGTATAACAGGAGCTGTATTATTTAATTATTCAGAAAGGATTGCTGAATCTTCTCTAGAATCTATCAGAAAGGTAAAGGCTGGGCAAGATCCTATAGTACAATTGAAACAGAGAAGTGGATCTACAATTTTAAGAGGTGGATTTAATACTAAAGGATTAGATGAAATAGACTTTACATCAGGACCTGCATTTAGAAGTATAGTAGAGACTGTTAATTCTATTGCAAAAGGAGAAATTGATAATCCAGTAACAGTAGAAGATCAAGTTGGAATGACAAATTTACATTTTATATCAGCAGAAATTTTTGCAAAAAGTTTCTATCAATTGTTTGAAAGAGAAAAAGATTCTACTATAAGTAATATTGGAGTATTAATTCAAAGCAAAGGCTATGCTCAGCCATGGAAAGACTTGATTAACAGATTATATGTAGAAGGAAAATTTAAAACTATTTACAAAGAAGATGGAAAAATAGCTTTAACTCCAGAAAATATAAGAAATAAGTTTTTAGGATTGACAGGTTTTGAGGCTTTTGAACCTTGGATGCACCAAGTAGAAATTTCATGTCCACAAGCAACAGTTGAAATAGAAAGATGGGCGAATAATGTTTCTCCAGTAGCAGTTAGAGGAACAGAAACAATGTTTGATGGCATTGAATCTTTGAGAGATGATTTTGCAGTAAAAAAATATGGAAGAGATTTTGCAAGTCTTTCAGAAGAAGAACAAGAATATATAGATGGATTAGTAGATAAAAAGTTCCAATATTTATTGACAGTAGCAGATGGAGCAAGAGGTAATTTTACAAAAGACATAGATCTTCATAAAAATAACTATTTAGAATTATTGGTTTCAGTATATGGTGATTCTATAAAAGATTCTATTTTTTACAAAACAATAGTATCTATCCCAACAACTCTTGATAAAGGATATGTTTTAAATGGTGATTTTAACTATGATCCTAAAAATTTAGGAGATAATAGTGGTATAACAGTTGGTAATTTTGGACAAATGGCATACTTGATGTTGGATTTATTGCCAAGGAATCCAGAGATTATAGCAGATGCAAAATCAATAGGATTATATTTATCAAAAGAATATCTTCCTGATATATATCAGTTAGAAATGATGCCAAAAATAAAAGAGAAAAAAGTAGATTCCGGAAAAATACAACAATTTAATGCCGAATATTTTAAAGCTGGCAAAACTGGAAATATGAAAACTTTTAGAGACACATTTAAAAAGTTTTCTAACTTAGCTCCATTTTCTTTAAAAGATTTAGGAGAACCTTTTGATGAAAATGCTGGCAGATTTGTTTCTTCAGGACAAAGCCAACTTCAAATGGGAAGAACAGAGATAGAAAACTTGATTAGAAAACAAATGACAACTAAAAAAGGACAAAGAGAATTAAAAAGAAATAACTATTTGTTAAGAAATAGAAATTATAATGCAGATATTGCAAAATTATCAAATTTATTGAAAGCAGAAATAGGTAATCCTTTATTTAAAGAATTAGCAAAAAAATTAAATATTTCTCAAGATAATATTACAGATTATTTGTTGAATTTTGGCATACATAAAGAAGGGGACTATTCAGTTCTATTTAAGTCTATAGCTGATTTATTAACATCTTCAAAATTCAAAGATTATTCAGATACAGAAAAAGAAGCTTTGTTCTCTTTAGTAAGACAAAAAGTATCAGAAGCAAAAGTTATGCAACCAAATTATGATATGAAACAATTTTTGGATTTAGTTAATATTTCTGAGACAGGAGCTTTGGATAGAATTTTATTAGGATTTCCTGACTTAGCAAGTGCTTTGAGTTCTGTTAAAAAACAATTAATTTCAAATAGTGAAATGACAAAAAGAATAATATGGAGTGGAGAAGGTTTTGTTGATAAAAAAGAAGAGGCAGCATTTTTATTACAACAAATTATATCAAATGATGCTTTAAAAAATTCCGATATTAAAAAACTTTTAGAGAAAGCAAATGAAGGATTAGAAAATTCTTTAATAAATGATAGACAATTTTTTATAGAACAAAAAGATAAAAAACAAAAAGGGAAAATGTATTTTATCGGTGCATTAAGATATGGACTAGATAATACAGAGAATATAGATCCTGCAGTTAAGCTTTTAATAGAATCTTATGTAGATTCTATGTTGGAAGTTTTACAGTTTCAAGGTTCATATTTAGATTTTGTAACAGGTTTAGAGTATATGTCTAGAGGTGTTAAAAATTTAGATACAGAGAAAAGAGATAGTGAATTATATGTAGGGCATTTATTTGGATCTTTTAACACATTATTTAGCAATATTAGAAATAAAGGAATTGATGTTGATGCTATAGAGTTAGAATTTTTAATTTCTAGACAAAAAGAATTTAAAGACTTAGTTAGAGAATATAATGAAATGTTAATGAGAAATTATGCCCAAGAAATAAAGGAGTATAAGTCATTAAATAGTAGTAAAACTGTTACATTGTCCCCATCACAATTTGGGTATATGTATAGCCCTTCTCATGAATATGAAACAATGCCAAAAGAAGTTAAAGATAGCTTTACTTTTGGAGGAGCATCTTTATTGCAGACAATACTGGATACAAAAAATGCACAATTGCCAGATTCAGTTACAGAAGGGTTAGATAATAATATTAGAATTTTGCAAGAAAAATTGGATAAATTAACTAAATCTATAAAGGTTGCAGATTTGTCAGCTGAGGAATATAAATCAAAGGATTTGTTAGAGGTTTCAAAATCTAATGGAATTGACACAATCTCTCCAGTAGATTCACAAGGGAACATAATTTATGATAATTTAGGTAATTTGACAAGTGCTATTCATAGTAGAGATCATGCAAAATTTGCATATTCAACAGATTTTGGAACAGGTAGAAATATACAGCCAAGTAAAAACCAAGCTGAAAAAGATGTTTTAAAATATTCAAAACATAATTATTTGGCACATTCAGATACAGACACTGAATTTTCTGGAATATCTATGATTCAAATGTTAAGATCATCTCAGATTTTAGAAAATACTCCAGATATGGCTATAATAATACCAAGAGTAGAAACTATAGTAGATTATAATTCTGTAACTCAAAATATCAACACTGCAGAAGTTGCAGCAAATATGCAAAATCATGTTTCTTCAGAAGGTGCTTTTTTCTGGGGAAAAGCATTGCAGAATAGAGATAGAATGCAAAGAGCTGGTGGATTATTGTTTGATGATATAGTATCAGAAGATCAACCAGAAGGAATGAGAGTAATAAGAGCAGGATTTAGAGTAGGGTTTGGAGATTATAAACTCTGGGAAGGATCAGAATTTACTGTAAAATTGGTTTCAGGTCCATGGAAAAAATATCCTAGAGGACTTGTTGAATTAATGATGACAGGAGCTAATGAATATGGAAATTTAATGCAAGATAAAAATGTTCATTGGACACAAAAAATACAAACAATAGCATTGAATATGCATTATTTGAAAAAACCATTTGCTGTTGCATCTTTGATTATGACAGTGATTTTTGGGTTCTTCTTAGCATCATTCAACCCATTTACATTAATTCCTATAGCATTTATGGTAATAGGCTGGTACTTGCCAGAAATCGTAACTCTTGTTGGAAGACAAGTTTATGTAGAAAGACATGGAGCATTTAAAGGAACCTTATATTGGTTAGGAGATTTTGTCAAAGCAATATTCTTCTTTGCTCCAAATATAATGAATTCAGCATTGGGAATATTCCAAGGATCAAAAGGTCATGCGGCATTTGGACTTAGAGGAGATATCCATCCTATTAAATCAGAGCCATGGAAAACAGTTTGGGATGATAATAAATATTCTATGTTGTTATCAGCTTTACTTTTACCGATTATCGTAATGGCTTTGAATCCAATGTCATTAGTAGCATTTATATTACCTATAATAGTGATTTTTGCATGGATGATAGGGCCATATTTCTATAATCCAACTAGAACAATAGGTCAAAAATTTTTAGATGCTTTAAGAGG
>CAYQVV010000098.1:0-4506 GCA_964421155.1 uncultured Elusimicrobiaceae bacterium | reverse complement strand
TAAAATATGTTTTACCAGCACTTGTACCTGAGTTTGAAAAAGCATATAAAGAACTTGATGGTGTTCAAAATGGAAGTCAAGCTATGAATGCTTTTGCAAGACTAGGTTCACTAGATGAAAAAGAGAAACTAAAACTAAGAAACTCACTTTTAGAATATTGTAAACTCGATACTTTGGCGATGGTGAAGATTTTAGAGAAATTGAAAAAGGAAGTAAATAACATTTAATATGGAATATTTAGAAGAAAATAAAATTATTACTATTTCACTAGGAAATAAAGTAAAAGAAAAAATAAAAAATAAATTTAATAGGGATATTGAGGAATTTATTGAAAAAGAGTTTCCTCAAGATGAAGAATTAAAAATATTTATATTTAAACATAAAAGTAAAGATAAAAATAAAATTGGAATAAAAATCAATGATAGTGACTATATCCTTTTTGTAGAAAGAAGCATAGACAATCTTAGGAATAAAATAGATAATTATATGTTTTGTTTTGATATTCAAAAAAAACCTGAAATTATAATTGATGAAAATAATGATTTTTTAGATATTGAATGTGAAGTAAAGATACCAACAGAGTTTAATCGAGAATACTATAATAATTCAACAAAGAGCCTACTAGATGCCATAGAAAAAAAATTTGAAGAATTAAAACCTTATAAAACTCAGTCATTAGAAGAAAATGAAGAATATAAAAAATGGTTTGTTTATTTGACTCTTTTAGAAAAATTAATTGATGCAAAAGATTTTTATATTGAAACTGAAATTTCATATAGTAAAAACAAGGCAACTATCTCTGTAAATGATAATAATATATTTGAAAAATTAAAAAAAGCTAGAGGTGAAGATTTTATTTTTTATTATCCTGAGAATGTTAATAAAAATAAAAAATTACATGAATGGGATGAGGATAGAAGAAATTCAAAAGATAATTTTTTTGGTAAGTTAGATAGACAGTTTGATGCTAATAAAAAAGAATTTACCTTTACACTTAGTGATGAATTTAAAAAAGAGTTTACAAATAATGAAAATAGTGAAATTATCTCATCTGCATTAGATGATTTAAATTTTGCCATGAAAGCTAGACAATTTATCGAAGAAAAAGTAAATAGTACAACTCAAGTAAAAAATCATATTTTAAAATTAAATATAAAAGATGAAGAAAAAAATCTTTTAGTTAAATTATTTTCTAAACTAAGTAATGAATATGCGCATTACTCTGAAAATGAATATACATTAAGTAATGAAGAAAAAGACAATATCAATAATGTATTAAGTTTATTAGGAAATAATAGCTCAAAAAAATTCAACCCAAGAGAAAAATTAATATTAAGAGTATCTTATTTTAGAGATCAATTCCAATTAAAAACACTTAAACAAGGTTTAGAAAGAATCCAAAATCATCCATTAAAACCTTATTTATTCGGAGATAAAAAGCTACCAGTTATAAGTCAAAATCAAATAGATAATTTTGAAATCAAATATCTTTCAAAAGTTTTAAATGATAAACAAAAAGAAGCCATAAAAAAAGCTTTGATTTCTCAAGAACTTTTTATGATTCAAGGACCTCCAGGAACTGGAAAAACTGAAGTAATATCTGAAATAGCTTATCAAGAAGCAATACGTGGTAAAAAAGTTTTAATAGTATCTCAAGCAAATATGGCTGTAGATAATGCTATACAGAGATTAAATCATCCCTCTTTATATCCAATTAGAATTATAAGAAAAGATTACGAGCCTGAAGATGGAGAAAGTTTACCAATAGAACAAAACTTAGGTACTTTTTATCAAAATAGAATTGTAAAAAATTTAAAAGATGAGTTAGATAAAAATGAAAAAGAATTTATACATTTAAAAAATTTAATGGAGACTAATGATGAAAATATTGATTTAATTCATGATAGATTTAATGAGTTAAATGAACTAAAATATTTTGAAGAAATACAAAGAAACTTTTTAAATGATTTACAAATTGAAGAAGATGAAAATATCTATGATGAAGAATTAGGTTATTTATCTTCTAACTATATGCATAAATTAAATATTTGGGGTGCAACGTTATTTGAAACAGGAAAAAATAGTTTTAAAAATAAAAACTTTGATGTTGTTATCGTAGACGAGGTATCAAAAGCAACACCTCCAGAACTTGTACTTCCAATATTAAAAGGTCAAAAACTTATACTTGTAGGAGATCATAAACAATTACCCCCAATTATAAAAGATGTTAGTTTGGAAGATATAGCTGAAGAGTGTAATATAAGTTTAGATTCTTTAGATTTTGATACTACAGTTTTTGAAAAACTTATTCAAAATAATCCAGATAACTATGTTATGTTAAATACTCAATATAGAATGCATCCTGATATTCAAAAAGCAATAAATCAATTTTATAGAGATGAAAAGAATAATGAAGGATTGAAGTGTGGACTAAAAAACCCAGATTTAGAAAAATGTCATCAAATACAAGATAAAACATTTCACAAGAAACATTTAGTTTGGCTAAAAACAAAAAAAAGTGATGAAGAAAGTCAACATAAAGGAAGTAGCTCTTTTTTTAATGAATCTGAAATTAAAAGAATAAAAACAACACTTGATTTTTTAAATAAATCATATGAAAAAATAGAAAAAAAACCTTCCGTTGGAGTAATTACTTTTTATGGAAGTCAATTATCAGAATTAACAAGTTTAGAAAAAAAAGGATTTTGGAGACTTCCAAGAGAAGATAGAAATTATCCCCATTTAGATATTAGATTTGGTACTGTTGATAGATTTCAAGGACAAGAGAAAGATATCATAATTGTGTCTTTGGTAAGAAATAATAAAAAACATGAAGTTGGTTTTGCAAAAAAACCTCATAGGATTAATGTAGCTTTTTCAAGAGCAAGGAATCTTTTAATTATCGTAGGAAATCCTGATAATTTTAGATTTGGTAATAATGAGAAATCGGCACAACAATATGATGAAATATTTAATATTGCAAAAAAATTTGGTAGTGTAAAAGGAGAATAAAATGTTATATGGTTATGACTTAACCCTTGAGCAAATGAGTCAAATAAGAAACTACAAAAAGAAAAATAAGTTTGATAGCAAATTATGTTCAATAAAAGATATAGAATTATCAACTTTTGAAGCTTATGTAAACATACTTTTTAAACAGACAGTTCCATTGAACTTATTTGAAAAATATTCATTAAAAATAATTCAAAAAGCAGATGAAAAATATTTAACAATGAATATTAAAAAAATTGCTGATTTATTAAATCTTGATGAAAATATAATACGAGAGAATTTAAAAAATTTAGCTCAGATTGATATGATAAATGGATTAGATAGTGATAATCTTATTATTAACTTTGATGAAAATGCTGAATATTTACAATATGAAAATAAATTTAAAAAAGAAAAAATTCAAGAAAGATTTTATTTAACTAAAGATGAATTTAAAGATATTCATAATTTTTTAAAAAATGAATTTGAAAAAAATATAAGAGAAAATGATAAAAGATTTTTAAATTTTGAATTAATAGATAGTAAAGAATCAACAAAAAAAGTTAAATTATTGACTTATTCTGATAATAAATTTTTAATTTATAGTAATCAAGGTATTAATAATCACAATGATTTAAAATTTTTAGATAATCAAATTTATGAAAATCTAAATAATCAAACTTTTATACAAAATGAAAATTTTTTTTGTCATAAAGAAGAATTTCTTCCTATTCTAAGAGACAAAATTTCTTTAAATAAAGATAATTCAATTGTTGTTATTTTTTCAACAAAAATTGAAGATATTGCCCATGAAATAATTAAATTAAATAAGAATCAAAAAAATTTATATATTTTTACTAATTATACTAATGATAAAGAAAAAAGAATATTTTTTATAGATATTAATTTGGATGATATTTTTATATTTGGGGATGAATATTATATAAGAAAAAATGATTCCATTTATGAGATAAATGATTTAGAAGATAAAAAAAATATTAAAGAAATTCTATCAAATTATTTTTTAGAAAAAATTATAATGGTTGAACCTAACTATGATAAAAATACACTTGATGAAATAAATATTCAAGTTGAAGAAATTACAAAATTAATGAATAATTTAACTTTTAAAGATAAAAAAGATTTTGATAAAGAAATGCAGAAAATTAAAGAGGATAAAAATAAGCTTTATGGAATAGATTTAAATGACTCTAAAAAACGTGCATTAGTAAGAAAAAGAATTGATGAATTTGAAAAAACAAATAATGAAGAACAATTAGAGAAATATCCTATTTATTTAGAAAATAGAAGTAAAATATTTGAATTGGCACAAGAGCTTGAGAATTATGAAAAACAAAAAGAAAATCTAGAAACTTTACAAAGAGAACTAAATATTTTAAATCAAAAAAAATCAAGTTTAATTTCAAAAGAAAATAAAGAAGAAATTATTCAATTTGAAAATGAATTAAAAAATATAAATCGTATAAAAATAGATTAATTTTATTAGAGTTGAAA
>CAYQVV010000097.1:0-4508 GCA_964421155.1 uncultured Elusimicrobiaceae bacterium | reverse complement strand
GCTCAATGGTAGAGCATTCGGCTGTTAACCGAAGGGTTGTTGGTTCGAGCCCAACCCGGGGAGTTTTTTATATAATAAATCAAAAATTCTTTTATAAATTCTTAAAATAACATCTATAAAAAAATAAGTCTTTTTATTCTATAGATTAAATTTCTAAAACTACTTCACATCCAACGAAATATCAAAAGCTGGAACAGAATGAGTTATTTTCCCAAAAGAAATTCTATCTACATCTAAATCTTTCAACTCTTCAAGTCTATCCATAGATAATCCACCAGAAATTTCTATCTCGTATTTTTTATTATTTTCTTTCTCTTTATCTCTGATTAACTTTATAGCTTTCTTTAAATTATCCAAATTCATATTATCTAGCATTATTATATCTGCATTCCATATTTCTTCATATTCAAAATATTTAAAATCATCTATTTCTATTTCTACTAATTTCCTATCATTTAAATTTTTTAAGCTCGCCAAATATTTTAAAACTGAATTTAAATCTCTTTCAAAATAATTATCCTTTATCATCAAATATTCATTTAAATCTAATCTATGATTTGTCCCTCCACCGATATTAACTGAATATTTATCAAGCAATCTAAAACACGGAATTGTTTTTCTTGTATCATAAATTTTTGCTTTCGCATTTGCATTTTTCAAAATATTTACGAGTTTATTCGTAAAAGTAGCGACTCCAGACATTCTAGATAAAAAATTCAAAAAAGTTCTTTCCATACTTAATATATCCACAAAATCTCCAGACATTTCAGATATTATTTTTCCTTTTTCCACAAAATCTCCATCTTCAACTAAAGCATTAAAATTTAAATCATTTTTTATATATTTTTCATTTTTTGCAACTTCTATAATCAACGGAATTATAGCCAATCCAGAAATTATACCTGTATCTTTTGCCAAAAAATAAGTTTTTGCTTCTTTCAAAGAAAAATCATATTGAAAAACAGCTTTTGATGTTTCATCTCCAGAATGTAAATCTTCATCTATTGCAACTTTTATCATTTTTTTTAAATTTTCAATATTTCTACCTTGTAATAAAATTTCTTTTGTTATTTGCATAATTAAAAATTCCTCTCTATTATTTTTCTATTAATTTTAACATTTTTTTTTCTTCCAATCGCATAATTTTCTCATCTTCTGGAGAGATATCATCAAATCCTATCAAATGCAATAATCCATGAATTAAAAGCAATTTTATTTCTGCATCAAAATCATTTTCAAAATTCAAGCATTGTCTGTCAGCCTGTTCTGGACAAATAAAAATTTCTCCAAAAATAATCGGAGAAAAATTTTCTTGTATATCCATATTATCTAAATCTGTATCCATAGGCAAAGAAATTACATCTGTAACTATATCTAAATTAAAAATTTTATTTTTTAATAATCTTATATTTTTAGAAGAAACAAAAGAAACATATAAAATTATTTCCATATCAGAGTGGAAATTTTTTTTAGAAAAAACTTTATCTTCAAAAAATTGATTTATTATATTTTTGCAAGAATTTAAATTTATATTAAATTTTCTCTGTTTGTTAAAAAAAATTATATTTAAACTCATTAGTCCCTCTCTTTTTTTAATATTTCATTCAAAATTTCATATATTTTACCTGAAGTCATATAATTATATTCTTTTCCATTAACAACAATATTAGGACCAATACTACAATGATTATTGCATAAAGAACATGAAAAATCAAAATCTATATCTATTTTATCTATAAGTTCATTTTCTTTTAAATATTTTTCTATAATATTTAAATTTTCTTTATTTCCTCTAGCAAAACAACTGCTTCCCATACATATAATAATTGAAGGTTTCATTTAAAAAATCCTTTATTTTTTTATATTTTATATTATACAATAAAATAATATTTTTGTTCATAAATAATTTTTATTTTCAGATAAATTGTTTTTTTCTTGACTTTTTTATTTTTAAAAATTATTATTAAAACAATTTAGATATCAAAATAAAATTCTTTTATTAATCTAAATTCCCCAATTTAAATATTCTTACTAAGATTTAATTAAAGTTTATACTAAACTTATTTTTTAAATTTTAGAATTACATTAAAAATTTATAATTTTACAAAATCGATTAACCTCTTACATTCAATTAAAAGTTACAAAAGTAAAATTTCATACTTTAAAAGTTCAAACTATAAAAATATAAAAAACTTAACTTACAAAAAAAGATTTCAAAAAACCGGATTTTGAAAATTTTTCACAATGTAAGTACAAAGTAAAAATAATAAATATAAATAAAAAAATACCAAAAGGAGAGATCAAATGGAAGAAAAAGATCAAACCAAAAATGATCAATTAGCAAATCTTGATAAGTTAATTGAAAAAGTAAAAGTAGCCCAAAAAAAATATGCTACTTATTCTCAAGAAAAAGTAGATGAAATCTTTAGAGTAGCAGCTATTACTGCAAATTCATATAGAATTGAGCTTGCAAAAGATACTGTTGCAGAAACTGGTATGGGAATCATAGAAGATAAAGTTATAAAAAACCATTTTGCTTCTGAATATATATACAACCAGTATAAAAATGATAAAACTTGTGGTGTTGTAGAAGAAGATATTGCTTTTGGAATAAAAAAAATTGCAGAACCTATAGGTATAATATGTGGAATAATTCCTACAACAAACCCAACATCTACTGCTATTTTTAAATCCCTTTTAGCATTAAAAACTAGAAATGCTATAATTTTTAGCCCACACCCTAGAGCAAAAAAATCTACAGTAAAAGCTGCAAGAATAGTTTTAGAAGCAGCAATAAAAGCTGGTGCTCCTGAGGATATTATCGGATGGATAGAAGAACCTTCTATAGAAGCATCTAATTATTTAATGACTCACCCTTCAATAAATTTAATATTAGCAACTGGGGGACCAGGAATGGTTAAAGCTGCTTATTCTTCTGGAAAACCTGCTATTGGAGTAGGTGCAGGAAATACTCCTGTAATTATAGATGAAACTGCAGATATTAAAACAGCCGTAAGTTCTATATTAATGAGTAAAACTTTTGATAATGGTGTTGTTTGTGCTTCAGAACAAGCTGTAATTGTACATAAAGATATATATGATCAAGTAAAAAAAGAATTTAAAATCAGAGGGGCTCACATTTTAAATGCTAAAGAAAGAGAAAAAGTTGCAGCTCTTATTATAGATCCTGAAAGAGGAACTGTAAATCCAAATATCGTTGGACAAAGTGCTTACAAAATTGCTGAACTTGCAGGATTTAAAGTAAATGACCATACGAAAGTTTTAATAGGAGAAGTTGAAAAAGTTGACACATCAGAACCGTTTGCACATGAAAAATTAAGCCCAACACTTGCAATGTATAAATGTGAAAACTGGGAAGAAGGAATTGATAAAGCAAGAATCCTTGTTGAATTAGGTGGTTTTGGACATACATCAGTAATGTATACAAACTTAAATAATAAAGAAAGAATCGCTTTATTTGGTTCAACATTAAAAACTGGAAGAACTCTTGTTAATATGCCAGCAAGCCAAGGTGCTATCGGAGATATTTACAACTTTAAACTTGCTCCTTCTTTAACTCTAGGTTGCGGAAGCTGGGGTGGAAACTCTGTAAGTGAAAATGTTGGAGTTAAACACTTGTTAAATATAAAAACTGTTGCAGAAAGGAGAGAAAATATGTTGTGGTTTAAAGTTCCTCCAAAAATTTACTTTAAATATGGATGTCTACCTGTTGCTTTACAAGACTTAAAAGGTAAAAAAAGAGCTTTTATCGTAACAGACTCTTACCTTTTCAATAATGGATATGTTGATAAAATTACTTCTGTTTTAGAAAATTTAAAAATAGACTTTCAAGTTTTTCACCAAGTAAAACCAGATCCAACTCTTTCAACAATAAATGATGGATTGAAACAAATGAATGAATTCAATCCTGATGTAATTATTGGTTTAGGGGGAGGATCTCCAATGGATGCTGCAAAAATAATGTGGCTTTTATACGAAGATCCAACTGTAAAATTTGAAGGATTAGCTCTTCGTTTTATGGATATAAAGAAAAGAATTTACAAATTCCCTGAAATGGGCAAAAAAGCAATAATGGTTGCAATCCCTACAACAAGTGGAACTGGATCTGAAGTTACTCCTTTTAGTATTGTTACTGACGACAAAACAAATTTAAAATATGCTATTGCTGATTACTCATTAACTCCAAATATGGCAATTGTGGATGCTGAACTTGTATTAGATATGCCAAAGGGATTAACTTCTGCAAGTGGAATAGATGCTGTAACTCATGCAATAGAAGCTATTGTATCTGCTGTATCTACAGATTACACTAATTCTTTAGCATTTGAATCTTTGAGAATATTATTTAAATATTTACCAACTTCTTATAATGAAGGAGCTTCAAATATAAAAGCAAGAGAAAAAGTTCATCATGCTGCGACTATGGCTGGAATGGCTTTTGCAAATTCTTTCTTAGGAGTTTGTCATAGTATGGCTCACAAATTAGG
>CAYQVV010000096.1:0-4531 GCA_964421155.1 uncultured Elusimicrobiaceae bacterium | reverse complement strand
CAAAAACATATGACATAGAATCTTTTAACAAAAATGTAAATTTATTTGAAAACTATAATTTTGAAATAAAATATTTTTCTATGAGACTTAACAAAGATTCTGTAAAACTAGCAAAAGGCTTTGATGTAGTTTGTGCTTTTGTAAATGACACTCTAGACGATAATGTTCTAAACGAATTAAAAAATTTAGAAATAAAACTGATTGCTTTGAGATGTGCTGGATATAATAATGTAGATTTACATTCGGCATTTGGAAAAATACATATAGTTAGAGTTCCTGCATATTCCCCTAATGCTGTTGCAGAATATGCTGTGGCAATGATTTTAAGTTTAAACAGAAAAACATATAAGGCCTACAATAGAACAAAAGATTCAAATTTTGCATTAGACGGACTTTTAGGTTTTGATATGATAAATAAAACTATTGGAGTAATTGGAACTGGAAAAATAGGAAAAATTTTTGCAAATATATTAAAAGGATTTGGATCAAACATATTGCTTTATGATAAATTTCAAGATCTAGAATTTGCTAAAACAAATAATTTTCAATATGCAGAATTAGATACTATTTTTAAAAATGCAGACATAATTTCTCTTCATTGCCCATTAACTCCTGAAACAAAATATATAATAAATGAAAATAGCATAGAAAAAATGAAAAATGGAATAATGATAATAAATACTGGGCGTGGAGAATTAATAAAAACAAAAGCATTAATAGATGGATTAAAAACAAAAAAAATTGGATCTGCTGGTTTAGATGTATATGAAGAAGAAAATGAATATTTTTTTGAAGATTTTTCTTCTCATGGAATCAAAGATGATATACTAGCAAGACTTTTAACTTTTCCTAATGTTCTTTTAACTTCTCATCAAGCATTTTTTACTAATGAAGCATTGTCTAATATATCACAAATAACTTTAAAAAATATAATAGACTTTTTTGAAAATAAATATTTAGAAAATGAAATATGTTATCAATGTGACAAAAAAAACAATTCTTGTTCAAAAAATTCTAAAGAAAAATGTTTTTAAATTCAAAAATTTTAAAAATAAATTTTTTTTGAAAATAAAAATTTTTGAAAATAAAAATTTTGTTATTTAATTATAAAATGCTATACTTAAATTTTTAAAAATTAAAAAAATTCTAAAGTAATCAAAAATTATTTTATTTAAATTAATTCAAATAAAAAATAAATTAAAAGAGGTAGGTTAATTTATAAAATGGATAATCAAAACATCTCAATTTCAACAGAAAATTCAAATATTCTAAGGCAACAAAGATTAGAAAAATTACAAAATATAAAAAATTTAGGACTCAATCCTTATCCTACAAAATTTGAAAGAACTGATAATTTAAAAAATATAAAATTAAAATTTTACGATGAAGCTACTGAAGAACCTTCTGAAATTGAAATAAAAATTGCTGGAAGAATAACAACAATGAGAAGAATGGGAAAGGCTTGTTTTTTTAATATAAAAGATTGGTATGATAAAATACAAGTTTATATAAGGAAAGATTTTTGCGGAGAAGAAAATTTTAAAGTTTTTCAAGAATTAGATTTATCAGATATTGTCGGAATAAAAGGACATATTTTTAAAACAAAAACTGGAGAATTAACTATTTTAGCTAAAGAAATAACTCTTTTGACTAAATCTTTAAAAGCTCTACCTATCGTAAAAGAAAAAGAAACAGATGAGGGAGAAAAAGTAAAATTTGATGAAGTAAGTGATTTAGAATTCAAATATCGTCAAAGATATGTAGATTTAAATGTCAGTGAAGAATCAAGAGAAACCTTTAAAAAAAGAAGCCAAATAATTACATTTATAAGAACATATTTATATGAAAAAAATTTTTTAGAAGTTGAAACTCCTATTATGCAAACATTATGTGGAGGAGCAGCTGCAAAACCTTTTGAAACTTTTCATAATGCTTTGAATATGCCTTTATTTTTAAGAATTGCACCAGAATTATATTTAAAAAGATTAATAGCTGGAGGGATAGACAGAGTTTTTGAAATAGGTAAAAATTTTAGGAATGAAGGAATTTCCACAAAACATAATCCTGAATTTACTATGCTGGAATTATATCAATCTTTTGCTGATTATTACGATATGATGGATCTGGTAGAAGATATGGTTCGTGAATGCTTAAGAACTATTAACAATGGAGAATTAGTTATAAAAAATGGAGAAATTACTCTTGATTTTAATAAAAAATGGCACAGAAAAAAAATGGAAGATTTATTTAAAGAATACGCTAATGTAGATTTTAAATATTTAGATGATTTGGAAGGAATTAGAAAAGTTGCTGACAATCTAAAAATTCCATACGAAAAAAACGCAACCTGCCAAAAAATATATGACTTAATATTTGAAGATAAAGTTGAAAAACATTTAATAGAACCTACAATAGTTTATGATTTCCCAAAAGCTTGGTCTCCTCTAGCAAAAGAAAAATTTGATAATCCTATTATTGCAGAAAGATTTGAAATATTTGTTTTGACTAGAGAGCTTGGGAATGCTTATTCAGAATTAAATAATCCTATTGAACAAAAAATAAGAATGGAACTTCAAGCAGACATGAAATTAAAAGGCGATAATGAAGCATGCGATGTAGACTATGACTATATTAGAGCATTAGAATATGGATTGCCTCCTTGTGGCGGACTGGGAGTAGGAATAGACAGATTGATTATGCTTTTAACAAATGCTCCTTCTATTAGAGATGTTATATTTTTTCCACATATGAAGCTAGAAAAACAAATAAACTAAATTTAGTTAGGAGAAATATCTTAGACGAAAATTTTAAACTTAAACAATTTTTTCTTATTGGAAAAAAATTTATTATGAAAACAAAACTAAATTATGTTAAAAATTTTTTTATAGATAAAGCTGAAAAAATTATTAACAATATAGAACATATTATTGACTATAAAAATTTCAAAATTAAAAAATTAAGAATTATTTTTATGGGGACTCCTGATATTGCTGTGCCTTTTTTAGAAACATTGGTAGAAAAAGAAAAGGTAATAGGAGTTTTTACAGCTCCTGATATGCCTGCTGGAAGATATATGAAAGTAAAAGAATCTGCGGTAAAACAAAAAGCAAAAGAGCTTGGACTTAGAATTTTCCAGCCTAATTCTTTAAAAGATGCAAAAATAAGCAATATTTTACATAAGCTGAAACCAGATTTGATATTAATTGTTGCATATGGATATTTAATACCAGAAGAAATAATAAATATTCCAAAATACAAAAGCATAAATATTCATTTTTCTCTATTGCCTAAATATAGAGGAGCAGCTCCTATAAACTGGGCTTTAATAAAAGGGGAAAAAGAAACTGGCGTTTCTAGTTTTTTCTTAACAAAAAAATTAGATGATGGAGATATTATTGTTCAAAAATCAATTGAAATATTAGATGATTTCAATTCTGAAATACTAGCAAAAAAACTAACAGAATTAGGACAAAATGTTCTTGAAAATACATTAAAAACTCTTAGACTAGAAAATTTTTCTATTACAAAACAAAATGAATCATTAGTTTCTTTTGCTCCAAAATTAAAAAAATTAGATGGCAAAATAAATTGGAATTCTACTAGTTCTGAAATATACAATAAAATTAGAGGATTAGTAAATTGGCCAGGAGCCTATTCTCACATAGATACTGGAGATTCTTTACGGATAATAAAACTTTATGGACCCAAAATACAATTTATAGAAGAATCTGGAAATTTGCCCGGAGAAATACTAGATATTTGTAAAGAAAGAGGCTTACTGATTAAATGTGGATATGGAGCTATTTGGATACAAAAAGTCCAATTAGACGGACATAAAATAATACATGGATATGAATTTTTCCTAGGTAGAAAAATACAAAAAGGAGATGTTTTAGAAAGTTAAAATTATGAATATTCTTCTTAGATTCCTATCAATAAAAATAATATATCTTGCAACAATTCTTTTAGGATTATTCTCAAATAATCTAAAAATTAAAACTAGCATAATTTTGCTAAAAATAAATAATTATTGGACATTAAAAAATTTACAAAACAATAAATCAAACAAAAAAATTCTAATTCTATTACCTCACTGTTTACAAAACAGTAATTGTATTTATAAAATTACTCACGATATAAATAACTGTAGACTATGCGGAAAATGTGTAATATCTTCTTTTGTCCAATATTCAAAAAATATAAATAGCAAAAACTTTAAAATAACAGTTGCTAATGGTGGAACTCTTGCTAGAAAAAGCATAAAAAATTTTATGCCTGATATAATTTTAGCTGTTGCATGCGAAAGAGATTTGACAAGTGGAATTTTTGATGCATATCCTTTTTTTGTATACGGAATTTTCAACTCAAGACCTAATGGAGATTGCATAGATACGCAAGTTAATTTTAAAGAAATAGAAAAATTTTTAAAAAATTTCATATACAAATAATTTAAACAATAAAAATCTTATCTTATAAAAAATAAATAATCCGTTTTATATCAAAATTTACTAAAAAAAATCATATTAAGCGA
>CAYQVV010000095.1:0-4655 GCA_964421155.1 uncultured Elusimicrobiaceae bacterium | reverse complement strand
TATTTTCCTATTCTTTTATAGCTTTTTATAAATTCTTTAAAATTATCTGCAACTGGAATTTGATTTTTTCTATCTTCCACTCCGTCTAGTAAATTTTTAATAAAACTTAAAAAATTTGTTTCATCAAAATTGTTTTCAAAAAGATTTTTTATTATTTCTTTTAAGTTCATTAATTGCTCCAAAAGTTATTTTTTAATTTTTAAAATCTTTTTCATTTCCCTATCAAAATCTGATTCAAATAATTTATCTTGAATTATCCTGTATTTTTCAAATTCGCTTTCTGCAAAATCTTTTGCTATTTCTTGAGTTATTTTTCCTGCATTTTTTAATATTTCTCTATCGTCAAACTTCAAAAACAAATCTAATCTTACAGCCCAATCTTGCATAGTCATAGGAATTTTTCTTTTGGCTCGTTCTTCTGCCAAATCTAAATATGCAGATACAATTCTTGAAAGTGATTCTAATTCTTCTTTTTTTAAATAATTTTTAGCGACTACTACATCAGTTTTTATAATCTTGCCATTTGGTGAATTTTTCCAAGAAGTTAATCCCATATTTTTTTCTTTTGCATTAGCTCGTTTCAAAATAAGTTCAGGTGCAGTATGTCCGTGTATTGCATAATGTAATTTATTTTGCACTTTTGCAAAAAATTGTTTTGTTGTTTCTGCATTTTTATCATAATCCAAACTGGTTGAATAAATATCTGTTATTTTTTGATAAAAATTTCGTTCACTGAGACGAATCTCTCTAATTTCTGCCAATAATTCATCAAAATAATTTTCATTAAATAATGATCCATTTTCTAATCTTTTTTTATCTATTACATATCCTTTCATAGCAAATTGTTTCAAAATATTTGTAGCCCAAATTCTGAATTGAGTCGCTTTTACAGAATTGACTCTATATCCAACAGATATTATTGCTTCGAGATTGTAATATTCAACTTCTCTTTCTATCGTTCTATTACCTTCATTTTGAACTTGTCGGAAATTCCGACAGGTTGCCTCTTTTTTTTGCTCTCCTTCCATATAAATACTATTTAAATGTTCTGTTATCGTGCTTCTTCCTTTATCAAAAAGCATTGCTATCATTTTTTGTGTAAGCCAAACATTATTTTCTTCAATTCTAACTTCTACACCATCTTCACCTTTTTGAAGATTAAATATCAAAAATTCTGCTGTTGAATTTCGTATCATTAATTTTTTATTTTTATCTTTCATATTCCGATTTTTCCTTTTTTCCAATTCCATCTCTAAAATGTCTATTAGACTTTTTTTGTCATTCCGCACTTGATGCGGAATCTAGTATTTCGCATTTCGTATCATGTCAAACTAACATTTATCATATCGAACGAAGTGAGACATCTTATTCTTGCGATAAAAAAAATTCTAAATATATTGTTTATATTTATCATTCCCAAATTCTTTTCCAATTTTTTTATAATAATAAATATCTTTTAAAACATGCTCTATAATTTCAAAAGCTTGTAATAATGTTTTTTTATTTTTATTAAAAATTATTTCACCTTTTTCCCTAAACTTATAGAAATAATCTATTTGATGAGAAAATTCTAAATTAAATCCTTTATACATTACAAAAAATCCTCGCGTATATTTTTTTATCAATTAATAATCGATAAATATGAAATTTTACCATCACTTTTCAATTTAAAACAATGTCCCTTTTATTTTGGAATTGCTTAATTTACAATATTCTAATAAATCTTTTGTTGATGCTCCATTTTGAGTCATAGCATAAAAAGTCGTATCATCCAATATTGTATAACTCCAATTTGCATTCATTCTATCATTCAAATTTAGCTCATTTATCTTTTTTATCCAATCCAAAGCACCATTTTGTTTTTGTTTTACATTTGCATTATCAATATCTTTTTGTGCCTTTGTTTCAACTAAATAAATATTTTCTTTAATTTTTACAATAAAATCAGGATAATAAGACGATAAAAGTCCATCTATTCTTATATATTTTAAACTGGCAAAAGAATGATAATTTTCGTTAATTTTCAATAAACTATCTACCTCTCCATCTCTATCTACAAAAAGCATAAAATCTTTTTCAAATCCACCTTTATTGGAAGGGTATGGTAATTTTTCATAAATAGTTTTTGTAATATTTAATGAAAAATTTTCTCGCATTTTTAATTCTGCAACTTCTGAAAAATATCTTTTCCTAACTTCTGCTTCTTCAATACTTATATTAGTGTGCATTTCATAGAGAGCTTTGCTTATTTGCTTCATTATATGTTGCACAATTCCAACTTTAGCAATCATCAAAACTCTCCAATTATTGTCTATCAATGGATCGAAATGCTTCCCAAACAAAGTGTTTTTTATATAATCGTCAATAACCTTAATAAGTGAAACTTGATTAATCTGCATAACAGGATATTTGCCAATTTTGGTAATATTTGTAGTAATAGAATTTAAAATTTTTGATAAAAATTCATTATAACTTTGTGCTGTAAATATTTCGTCATTAACTTTATAATCTCCAAATCGTGTTTTTACTGTTATTTCTTGAGAATAAAATGTCTCTGAATTATCTTTTGAAACCATTGATTTTAATTGTTCAATATCCCATTGAAATTTTTCAAAATCATGATGATTGAGTTCTGTATCATTTAAAACTTCTTCTTTGTCTTTTATAATGATCGGGGAATAAAAATCATAATCCTTATAATTTTCTTTTAATCCAACTTTTATAATATCGCCTAAAATACTTTCTCTTTTTGGCATTTCTTTTGTTTCAATTATTAAACCTTTTTCTAAATCTTCATAAAATTGTATAAAAGCTGGATGTTCAACAATGCTCAAAATATCCAAGTAATTATCCGGTTCTTGCTTTAATTCAAACATCTTATGTCTATTATCAGCTTTAGTGTCATCATAATCTTTTTCTCTCCACATTAGTCGTAAACCCCTACCAATAACTTGTTCTAAAAGAATTGGAGCTTGTGAAGAACGAAGAGGAACAATTACACAAACATTACTAACATCAAACCCTTCTCTAAGCATCAAAACAGATACAACAACTTTTGGTGTTGAATGTTTGTCAAGATTAAAAAGTTTTTGTTTTATTGTTTGCCATTCTTCTTTTTTAATTGAACCTTTTTTGTCTGAATCTATTTGCATTACATCGTCATCTGTTAATCCTTCTTGCTTTAAAAAATCCACAACAATAGGCGAAACTTTTGTATCTTCGCATATTACAAGCATTTTAGGAAACTTCGTTGAATTGCCATTTTTATCTGCTGAAAATTTGACAAATTCTTCTTCCAATATTTTTAATTTTTCAAGTCCTGCTCGAAGCATCAATCGTTGTCCGTTAGATAAATCAACAACTTCTTTTCCATCTCTAACCGCTTTAAAATCTAAATCTTCATTCTCTAATGATGCTAATTCCTTTCTTTTATCTATAGCAATAGTTTTGACTAGCCCTGCATAAATAGCTGTTTTTAAATCAAAATCAACTATCATGTGTGGAAAATAATGTTTAGTCCTATTTTGTCCACTTCCTGTAACATCATATGGGGTTGCCGAAAAATCAATTTGTATAAAATTTCTCTCTTTATTTCCTCCAATAAAATCTAATGATTTTTGCCATTCAACCTCTGAAACTATGCCAGCTGTTTTTGTCTCGTGAATATGATGTGCTTCATCATTAAAAATACAAATATTTTTTAAACTTGCTAAATATTCTAGCTCTCCTCCTTTTAAAAATTTATTATCTAAAACATCCAATGAATGCCCTGCTGTTATCCCAGGAGTTATTGGTAATAATTCTTGAATAATTCTTGAAGGATCTGCCAATGGAGAAATTTCTGTTTCTTCTTCATCTTCTATTCCTGCAAGCAAATGCCAGTTTGTTATTGCAATAATACCTTCTCCAGTAATTTTTTTCCCAATTTCTTCTTTTTTTACAACATTATTTTGCACAAAACTAAATACTGTATTTCTATATTTTTCAGGGATAAAAAGTTTTTCATTCTGTTTCAAATCAGAAGTATTAAAATTTCTTGTCCCGTCCTCTGATTGTTTTCCTAAAAAAGCATCAAGCAATCTTTCATAAACAATGAGTCCTGGTGCAACTAATAAAAAATTTTTTGTAAATTTAACTTCGCTTTCAACCTCTTTATATTTTTCGTTCAAAAACAACCAAATTAAAAGAGCACTTAAAACCCAGGTTTTCCCTGTTCCTGTTGCCATTTTAATACAATATTTAGGATGAGAATATTTATCTTTTTGAATACAATTTAAAAATTCAGCAGACAATAAATCTTCACTTGCTATACGATACATTTCAATTACAGAATCAGTTTTTAAAATCTCATGACAATAAATTGCATTTAATACTGCTTGTTTTTGTCCAATATGAAAATTTAAATATCTTTCATCACAAAATGCTGGCGAAAACCAATATCTAAGCAAATCCTGTGTCACAGGTGTTACTTTTTCAATAAAAGAACCATCTTCCCATTCTTTATTTACGATAGCGGAAAGCTGTTTAGCAAATTTAAGAGGCGTATCTTTTGTTTTTGTATTTAAAGATATTGACATTTATACCTCCTCAACTACAATGCTTTCAAAGCCAAAAATATCAACTGATTTTACACAAATCTTTCGTTTTTGATTGTT
>CAYQVV010000094.1:0-4689 GCA_964421155.1 uncultured Elusimicrobiaceae bacterium | reverse complement strand
TAAAAATATTGGAGAAAAAGAAGTTATTAGTTTAGAAGGTCGATATGATGAAAAAGGAAATTTAGAAATTATAATGACAGAAAAAATGCTAGAAATCCTAAAAGAAATAAAAAATATAATGGGCGAAACTATTTATAATCAGTTACTAAATGAAATCATAGAGCATGAAAAAATAGAATTAGATTTAATAAAACAAGGAATACATCAAGAAAAAGCACATGAAATAGCACTAAAAAATTCAGGATTGTTTCAATTAGAATTTCAAAAGATAATATTAAATATGAATAAATTAGAATCTGAAAATTTGGAATATAAAGAAATTCAAGATATTTTAGATGAAATTGTTATGAGCATGATCAAAATAACATCAAAAGATGATTTTACACAAGAATCTATATTAAAAATATTTCCAAAAATAGAAAAAAAATTAATTTCTGAAATATCTAAATTATGTTATGGCAATAAAATAATCACTATTGATTTAACAGGAAAAAAAGTTGATGATATTTTTAAAGAAATACATGCTTTAAAAATTGAACAAAAAGTTGGGCTAAATGTTGTTTTATTGGGAGAGCCAATAGATTTAGAAAATGTAGATAAATTATTTGTATATATAGATAGAATGAGCAATCAAATGTTAGAAATAGATTGGGTTATAGGAAAAGAGATTTTAAAATTAATAAAAAATAATAAATTAAAAATAGATTCTTTTTTAGGTAAAGGACGAGTTCATTTAGCCAAAGTAATAAATAATGGATATTTTTTGACAGCTACAGGTCTTGTAACTGAAGATTTATATAGAAATTTGCTTGAAAAATATAATAGAACAAACTTTAATGCTAAGGAGATAGCTTTGATCATTAATAGAGAATTTTATCAAAACAAATATGATGGAGAAATATTGAATAGTTTTTGTTCTGGAATTATAGGAGAGGAAACTAAAAGGATAAATCAAATTTTAATAGGATTAGATGTAGAATTAAAAGATGAAAAATTAAAAATTTCAGAAAATTTTATAAACAGAGATATTTTAAAAAATAAATCTGTAAAAATACAAGAAACAACAAAAGAAGGATTGATTTTACTTACAGAATTTGATTTAAATAAAGTAGATAAAGTAGAGGATATGTTTAGTTTAAATATTGATTTAGCAAAAAATGTTATAGTTTTGGGAAGAGAAGAGTTGGATACGGTAAATGTGAATAAAATAAAATTAAATTTTTCTAAAGTAAATATTTTAATGAAGAGATTTTTTGGGAAAATCTTTAAAAAAATAAATAAACTAGCTTTTTTAGATAAAAAAACGGATTTTAATATAAATTCTAATTTGTTAAAAGCAGTATCTGCATCAGCATAGTTAGTTTGAATTTAGTTTTTAATTTTTTCTAAAGCATAAGTTACATTCCAGAAAAACGAATCCTCTCCGATAATATTTACAAATCCGCTTCTTTCCATCATTGTTTTTACTTTTGGATGGACTCCTGCAAACATTATTTGGACATTTTGTTTTTTTAAACTTTCATATAATTCTGAAAAGAACTGAACTCCTGTAGTGTCTATTAAAGGAACCCCTCTCATAGAAAAGATAATTATTTCTATATTATGAACTTTTGTAATTTCTTGAGAAAGTTTTTCTACTGTTGTAAAAAATATAGGACCAGTTATATAAATTACTCTGGTTTTTAAATGTTTATCATTTTGTAAAATTCCATTGTCATTTAATTTTGAGATATCTATATGGCTTGCATTTATTTCTAGATCAGAAATTCTAATGATAAATAATAGAGATGAAAAAATAATTCCTATTAATATTGCTATGCTTAAATCAAAAATTACAGTTGCAAGCATAGTTATTAAAAATTGAAATATTGCAGTTTTAAATTTTTTGTTAAAAATAAATTTAATGCTACTCCATTCATTCATTTTCCAAGCAGTCATTATTAAGACTCCAGCTAGAGCCGATAAAGGAATTTTTGACATCATAGGACTTAAAAAAAAGATAGAAATTATTAGAAAAATTGCATGAAATATTCCCGTTAATCTTGTTTCTGCACCAGATTTTATTGCGACACTAGTTCTAGCAATGGCGGCAGTTGCAGGAACTCCTCCAAAAAATGGAATAAAAATATTTCCTATTCCTTGTGCAAGTAATTCTCTATCTGCATTTAGTTTTTCCCCTTTCATTTTTCCAGCAGATGCTCCACATAGTAAACTTTCAATCATCCCTAATGCAGCAATACTTATTCCGGGGATTATAAATTGATTTATTTCTGATATATTTATGGAATTTAGATGAAGTCTATTTGCTGAAAGTAAAGCTTTAGGAATTTCTCCTATAGTTTTTATATCCCATTTTAGTAAAACAGTTGCTATCAAAGAAGCTATTATTGCTAATAAAGATGCTGGAATTTTTTCATTCCATTTTTTAGGCCAGAATATCATAATGAGTATTACTAATATTCCGACAGCTATAGAATAATAATTTGGATTAAAATCCATTTGAAAATAATATAAAAATTTAGAAATAGTTGATTCTCCTATAGACGCAACCCCAAAAAAATTATCAAGTTGCCCCAATGCAATTATAATTGCAATACCAGATGTAAATCCTGTAATTACAGGAGCAGGAATCAAAGAAACTAATTTCCCAAACTTAAATAAGCTAGCAAGAACTAAAATTATCCCTGCAACTAATGTCGCAATGAACATTCCTTGGATTTGGTATTTTAAAACAAGACTGATAAGAATAGCAGCCATAGCTCCAGTTGGTCCAGATATTTGATATGATGCACCAGAAAGTCCTCCTATAAGCAATCCTGCTATTACCGCTGTTATAAGTCCAGCTGAAGCATCTGCCCCACTACTTATAGCAAAAGCCAATGCTAAAGGTAATGCAACAGCAGCAACTGTCAAACCTGCCATAATATCATTAGATAATTTAGGCATATTGTATCCGTCAAATTCTTTTTTTAGATCATTTAAATAAATTGATAACATATTCATTTTGAACTTCCTTAATAAAAAATATAAAAATTATTTTAATATAAAAATATTTTTGTGTAAAATTAAATAAAAATTAATTTTATTTAAAGATTATTGTGAATTTTAGAATTTTTTTTGTGGTTTTTGTTATTTTTAAATTTTCAGAAATTCTATCACCTATAACCCATAAAATATCATTTTTGTTAGTTAATAATATTGTTTTACTTCTGTTTTCTTTTTTTATTCCAGAATCTATAAAATATTCTTTTAATTTTTTATAAGATTTCATTCCAAAAGGGTAAAAAATATCTCCAGAAAGTCTATTTCTAAATGTTAAATTGGTTATATCATTATAGATTTTTATTATATTATCATAATCAAAATATGCACAGGCTTTATTTTTTAAATCTAATTCTGATAAAATTTTTTCATTAGCATCAAATATTTCAAAATCAAATGAAAAAATTTCACAGTCTATTTTTTTATTATTTTTCAGAGCTTCATTTAAAATTTTTAATGAAAAATTTTGTTTTATATTTATATTGTCTTTAAGATTTTTTTTTGTTAGATAAATTTTGTTAGAATAGTTTTTTATAATGAATCCATTTTTTATATTTAATGAGAAATTTTTGTTTTCAGTTATTAATAAATTTTTAATTTTTTCTATATGATTAAAATTTGCTTTGTCTTTTAAAATATAGGATAAAGCTGAAGATATAAAATTTTTGTTAATTTTTATAAATTTTTTAACATCTAAAATTAATGCAGTTTCATCATTATATTTTTCTAAATTTAGAATATTTTTGTTATTTTTTAAAAAATTTTGAATTAAATATGATTGTTCTTCTTGTATAATTTTTTTTAAATTTAATAAATTTTGTTTTATATTTTTATTGTATTCTTGAAGCAACGGGAATAAAGAATTTCTTATTTTGTTTCTGGTATAAATATTTTCGTTATTAGAACTGTCAAAACGAAAATAAATATTTTCATTTTTTAAAAAAGTTTCAATTTCTTTTTTTGAGAAATCTAGAAGAGGTCGCAAAATATAAATTTTTTTTAGATTGACTTTGTCTGTCATCAATTTTTTAGAAAAAATATTATTTTCTGATAATGAGTTATTTTTTTCAAGGATTCTAATTTTTGGAATGCCAGATAATCCATTTATCCCTGTTCCACGAATAATCCTCATCAAAATAGTTTCAGCATCATCATCATAATTATGAGCCAAAAAACAAAAATTTATTTTATGTTTTTTACATATTTCATGAAAAATTTCATATCTAGCATTTCTAGCTTTTTCTTCTAAAGAGGATTTATTTTCAAAGTTTAAATTTTTTACAATTAATTTTATTCCTAAATTATCACAAAAATTTTTGACAAATTTTTCATCATCATCAGATTCAGCTCCTCTTAATTGATGATTTATATGGACTGGAAAAATTTCAAAATTGAAAGACATATTATTTTTACAAAAAGTTTGATTATTTATAGTATGGAGTAATTTTAATAGACAAATAGAATCTGATCCGCCAGATACAGCGACTAGTATTTTGATTTTTTCATTTGTATTTTTTAAAAATGGAAAATCAAAATTTAAATTTTTGATAAATTTTAAAATTAAACTATTTTTTTTATTCAATTTGATCACTTTTTTGAAGATTTATTTAAATATACATCATAAATGAAAAAAAATAAATAAGTTTT
>CAYQVV010000093.1:0-4713 GCA_964421155.1 uncultured Elusimicrobiaceae bacterium | reverse complement strand
ATAGAAGAAAATCAGGAAAGTAAAAAAATATATCAAAAAATGGAGAAAAAAAATGTTACCAATTAAACTTTTAAGCAAAGGGAAAGTTCGAGAAGTTTATGATTTAGACGATAAATTATTGATTGTAACTAGTGATAGAATTTCTGCATTTGATTTTGTTTTAAAAGAGCCGATTGTTAATAAAGGGAAATTTTTGACAGAACTTAGTATATTTTGGTTTAAATTTTTGAAAGATGTTGTTCCAAGCCATTTTATAACTGCAAATGTTGATGAATATCCAGCAACTTTACATCCATACAAAGCTGAATTAGAAGGAAGATCTATGCTTGTCAAAAAAGCAAAAAGAATAGATATTGAATGTATAGTTAGAGGATATATTACTGGATCAGGATTGAAAGAATATAAAAAAACAGGGACAGTTTGTGGAATAAAATTAAAAGACGGTTTGGTCGATGGTTCAAAATTAGATGAAGTTATTTTTACTCCATCTACAAAAGCAGAAGTTGGGGAACACGATGAAAATATTTCTGAAGAACAAGCTGTGAAAATTGTTGGACAAAAAACTTTTGATGTTTTAAAAGAAAAAAGTATTGCTCTTTATAAAAAAGCAAGTGAATATGCTTTAACAAAAGGAATAATAATAGCAGATACAAAATTTGAGTTTGGATTTGTAGGCGATGAAATAATAGTTATAGATGAGGTTTTAACTCCAGATTCTTCTAGATTTTGGGATGTAAAAAAATATTCTCCTGGGAAATCACAAGAAAGTTTTGATAAACAAATAGTTAGAGATTATCTAGAGAAAACACTTGGTTGGGATAAAAATCCTCCAGTTCCAGAACTTACAAAAGAAATAATAGAAAAAACAATAGCAAAATATAAAGAAGTTTGCGATTTATTGATAAAATAAAACTTAAAAAAAAATTTATTTTATTTCTCAATTGAAAAAAAAATATAAATGCGCTATAATATTAAATCCGTCGGATATGAAAATCATAAAATCTTGTAAATTCAAAAATTAATATTTAATAGAATTTTTATATAAAATAAAGGAGTCATCAAGATGGCAGAAAGAAAAAAAATGATCGTGGATGGAAATGGTGCTGTCGCTCATGTCGCGCATGCGACTAATGAAGTGATTGCCATTTATCCTATTACCCCATCATCGCCAATGGGTGAAATTTGTGACGAAAAAACTACGAAAGGTGAAAAAAATATTTGGGGAACTATCCCAAAAATTGCAGAAATGCAATCAGAGGGAGGAGCTGCTGCTGCTGTTCATGGTGCTTTGACTATGGGAGCTATGTCTACAACTTTTACTGCATCTCAAGGGCTTCTATTAATGATTCCAAATATGTATAAAATTGCTGGAGAATTGACTCCTACAGTTTTTCATATAGCAGCTAGAGCAATTGCCTGCCAAGCCTTGAATATCTTTGGAGATCACAGTGATGTTATGGCTTGTAGAATGACTGGTTGGGCTATGCTAGCATCAAGCAATGTTCAAGAAGCAGAAGATTTTGCATTGATTTCTCAAGCAGCTACTTTAGAAGCTAGAGTTCCTTTTATTCATTTTTTTGAAGGATTTAGAGTTTCTCATGAAATACAAAAAATAGAAGAAATAACTTTTGATGATATGAAAGCAATGCTTGATGATAAGCTAGTAAAAGAACATAGAAAAAGAGGGTTGACTCCAGATAATCCTGCAATAAGAGGAACTTCTCAAAACCCAGATGTTTATTTTCAAGGAAGAGAAGTTGCAAACGAATATTATAACGCTTGTCCAGATATAGTTCAAAAATATATGGATAAGTTTGCATCAATTATTGGAAGACAATATCATCTTTTTGATTATGTTGGTGCTCCAGATGCAGAAAATATAATTGTTGTTATGGGTTCAGGTGCAGAAGTTATACACGAAACTGTTGATTATTTAAACAAAAAAGGTGAAAAAGTTGGGCTTTTAAAAGTTAGATTATTTAGACCTTGGAAAACAGAAAGTTTTATAAATGCATTGCCTGAAAGTGTTAAAAAAATAGCAGTTTTAGACAGAACAAAAGAACCTGGATCTCTTGGCGAACCTTTATATGAAGATGTTAGAACAGCTATTGGCGAAGCAATGGAAAATAAAAATGGAAAACTAAAATCTTATCCAAAAATTGTTGGTGGAAGATTTGGTCTTGGGTCAGCAGAATTTACTCCAGCTATGGTAAAAGCTATTTATGATAATTTAAAACAAGATTCTCCAAAAAATCATTTTATTGTTGGAATAAACGATGATTTGACAAATACAAGTTTAGAAGTTGATGAAAAATTTGATATAGAAGATAATGATACTTATCAAGCTATGTTTTATGGTTTAGGATCTGACGGAACAGTTGGAGCAAATAAAAATTCTATTAAAATAATAGCTTCAAAAACTGATAACTATGCTCAAGGATATTTTGAATACGATTCAAAAAAAGCTGGAGCAATGACAGTTTCACATCTAAGATTTGGAAAAAATCCAATTAGAAGTCCATATTTAATAACAAAAGCAAATTTTATTGCATGTCATAATTTTTCATTTTTAGAAAAATACGATATGCTTTCAAATGCAAAAGAAAATGGAACATTTTTATTAATATCAACTCATGATAAAAATGAAGTTTGGCAATATATTCCAAATAGAGTTCAAAAACAAATTATAGATAAAAAGTTAAATTTTTATATTATAAATGCTAACAAAATAGCAAAAGAAGTTGGTCTTGGATCTAGAGTAAATGTTATAATGCAAACAGCATTTTTTGAAATTTCAAAAGTAATAGAGCCTACAATTGCTATAACAGCAATAAAAGATGCTATTAAAAAAACATATGGCAAAAAAGGTGATGCTATTGTAAATATGAATATTTCAGCTGTAGATAAAGCTATAACTGCTATTGAAAAAGTAGATGTTCCTGCAAATGTTTCTGGAGATATTGAAAATCTAAAATCTGTTCCAGAAAATTCTCCAGAATTTGTTAAAAATTTAACTGCAAAATTGTTAAAAAGAGAAGGGACTAGTGTAAAAACTTCTGAAATGCCAGTTGATGGAACTTGGCCTACAGGGACAACTCAATATGAAAAGAGAAATATAGCAATATCTATTCCAGAATGGAATTCAGCAGATTGTATACAGTGTGGAAGATGTTCTCTTGTTTGTCCTCATGCTGCAATTAGAATGAAAGTTTATGATGAAAAAGAATTAGAAAATGCTCCAAAAAATTTTAAATCTGCCAATGCTATTGGAAAAGATGTTGCAGGTAAAAAATGTACTATACAAATAGCTCCAGAAGATTGTGCTGAATGTGGACTTTGTATGGCATCATGTCCTATCCCTAAACCAAAAGAAGCATTAAAATGGGTTAATCAAGAATCTGTTAGAGAACAAGAAATTGAAAATTTTGATTTCTTTTTGAATAAATTGCCAGAAGTTGAATCAAAATTAGCTGATAGAAATACACTAAAAGGCACTCAGCTTGTAAAACCTTTATTTGAATTTTCAGGAGCTTGTGCTGGTTGTGGAGAAACTGGATATGTTAAACTTTTATCTCAGTTATTTGGAGATAGATTGATGATAGCAAATGCTACTGGATGTTCTTCTATTTATGGAGGGAATCTTCCTACAACTCCTTATACAACTAGAAAAGATGGAAGAGGTCCAGCATGGTCAAATTCATTATTTGAAGATAATGCAGAATTTGCACTTGGAATGAGAATAACATATGACAAATACAAAGAATTTGCTTTAGAATTAGTAGATAAAATGTTAAATGAAGGCTGTTCTTGTTCTGATGATTGTAAATGTATTGAAAATAATAAAGACTTGTTAAATTCTATAAAATTACAGACTCAAAATAATCAACAAGAAATAGAAGAAATGAGAGAAAAAGTTTCTCAAATTAAATCTTCTTTGAAAAATTGTACTTGTGAAGAATGTAAACAGCTTTATAGTTTAGCAGATTATTTAGTCAAAAAATCTGTTTGGGCACTTGGCGGAGATGGTTGGGCATATGATATTGGATATGGCGGATTAGATCATGTTTTAGCTAGTGGCGAAAATATTAAGGTTTTAGTTCTTGACACAGAAGTTTATTCAAATACTGGAGGACAAGCTTCTAAATCTACTCCAATAGGTGCAGTTGCAAAATTTGCTTCTTCTGGTAAAAAAGTCGGTAAAAAAGATTTAGCTATGATGGCTATGAGTTATGGATATGTTTATGTTGCAAAAGTTTCTATAGGTGCAGATCCAAATCAACTTATAAAAGCAATGAATGAAGCAGAAAATTATGATGGACCAGCTATTGTAATAGCTTATGCTCATTGTGTTGCTCATGGTATAAATATGAATAATGGATTAGAAGAACAAAAGAAAGCTGTTGCTAGCGGACATTGGCAACTTTTTAGATATAATCCAGATCTAGCTTTAAAAGGAGAAAATCCTTTAAAAATAGATAGCAAAGCTCCTACAATGAATTTAGCGGATTATGTTTATGGAGAAAATAGATATAAAATTTTACAAAAAATGGATCCAGAAACTTCAGCAAAACTTATAGAAGAAGCAGATAAATTAGCTAAAAAGAAATATGAATATTTAAAAAAGATGAGTGAAATCTAAAAACAAAAAGTTATATTAGATTTTAATTTTATTTTAAAGGGATAAATCGAATTTTTCGGTTTATCCCTTTTTTT
>CAYQVV010000092.1:0-4761 GCA_964421155.1 uncultured Elusimicrobiaceae bacterium | reverse complement strand
ACTCGCATCATAATTTGATTTATTTAGATTTTCACTCATTTTATTTTCCCTTATTAAATTTTTAGTTATAAACTACAATATTTATATATTTTCATTTTTTTTTCTACTACATATTCCTAATCTTAGCTTTTATAATATTCTTTATATTCTTTTTTTGTCAATTCCTTAGCATAATTTTTATTTATCAAAGGCAATTTTTTTGTTTTTATTAATCTTTTTTCCTTGTCTACAAACCACCATTTCCCTACCCATACTCCGTCTATTGCCATATATGATATACAAACAGCATTGACTAATTTATCTTTATATTCTGGTATGTTTAAAATTTTTATATAATAATAATTAGGTCTCATATGTCCGCTATCTAATTTTACCTCTAATAATTCAAATATTGTTCCTACTGGTAATCTTCCCAAAAATATATCTTGCTCTTTATATTTTTCTGGATTTTTTTCATATTCCTCTTTTGAAATATAGTCTTCTTTCGAAGGATATATTTCTAAATCTGGTCTTATCAGATAATAATCATATGACATAACTTTCCCTTCAAATATTTTTATTGGCTTTATTGTTTTGTATATTTTTTTATCTATTTCGGTTTCAAGAACTAAATATCCATTTTTATTTATTTTATCAGTTTCAAAAAAATAGTCTTTAGGATTTCTATGCGATAGAGGCAACAAAATCTCTACTTTTGTTTTATTTGTATTCATGGAAAATAACACATTAATTAAATTTACTATTAAAAATACTACCATAATTATTTTTTTCATTTTATATTTCTCCGAATAAACTTATCTTAATTTTGACATTGTATACTTCTAAAAAATCACTTGTATTATAATTTGGAGTTTTAATGCCTGTTTTTATTTGATACCACAAAGCTTTCGGATTTATCAAAACTTTTCCTATTGATTCAGAAAATAATCTTATTTGCCCTTTAGATGTATTGCCTAATCCGCCTTCAGCATTGCCTAAATATTTATACGGATTAACATCACTTGTTGTATGCTGATATTTATGAGTTCCATTTGCTCCTGCAAAATTGTATGTTCCCATATTTACTGGATCATTTTTGTCAGTCAAAAGTTCCCCGTTTTTATTAAATACCAATTCAAATCTACCATCTAATGATACAAAATTTGTATTCTTTAATCCATTTTTTATATTCATATTAATTTTCTTTTATCTCTTTTGCCCATTTACCTTTGAACAGCGGAACTTTTTTTGTTTTGATTTTTATTGTTTTAGGGGTATCATCTATTATAAATTTACCCCACCAATATGCCCATCTATACCCCTCTGATACTTCTGTCAAGGCTACGGCATCTATTATTATATCTTTATATTCTTCTCTATCTAATAATTTTATCCAGTAATGATTATTTCCTAATGATCTGGCATTAAACTCTATTTTTATTAACTCAAAGCTTGTGCCTATAGGGAGGGTTTCGTGAAGAATATAATGGTATTTATACTTTTCTTTATTTTCTTCTTTATCATAATCTGATTTAGTTATAATATCTTTCCCTTCGTTAATCCCGCCTTTCAAAGCAATCCCTGCTGGATGTTCTATAAAAAATCCATTTATAGTTCTATGTTTTGATTCAAACAGCCTTGCCTCTTTTTTAAGCTTAAAGGTGCGAACGGGCATTTCGGTTGTTGCAATTATTTCTCCTATTATATAATTCCCTGTTCTCATTTCTATTTGCATTTGTTTTTCTTCTCCCTTTATCAAACTTGGGATTATTAGCATTATCAATAAAATTATTATTTTTTTATTCATTTTTTATATTTGTTCCTCTTTTTGATTTTTTTTTACTGCATTCTTTATAAATGTCCATGTAGAAATTTCATTGCCTTTGATTGAATTTATCACATGACTTATTATTGTAATCGGGTTTGTTGTGCCTCTTGCAAAATTCATTATTGCACTGTTTACATCTAATGCTGTTAATTTCCCTGCTCCTTTATTTGCATTCCCAAAATATTCATAGGTATCTACATCACATGGTCCATGATCTTTTGCTGTTTTTAATTGTGTGGATGGAGCAACATTATATGTCCCCATATTTTTTGCATCTATATTTGCACTTACCAGTTCTCCTTTTTTGTTAAACACTACTTCAAATCTTCCATCCTCTGATACATATTTTTTATTACCTATATTACTCATTCCTATCACATGATAAAACGATGCATACCATGGCATCTTTTGAAAGGTTACTCCGTTGATTTTAAAATCATTTTTTACCAATTCCTGCAATGTAAACTGCTCTCTATTTATCAAGTTCTTTGTATAGTGCAAATCCCTTAATTCTTGGAACAATCCTGTGTCTAGTTTTGGATCTAATTTTTTCAAATCTTCTATCCCGATTTCTCCAAAATTTATATCTGGATTATTTGCTAAAATTTTATCCATTTGACCTTTTAACTCTACTACCTCAGCACTCGTGCATAACTTTATTCCTAAATCCTCAAATTTATCATAAATTGGTTTTACATCTAAATATTCTCCATTCCTCAAGCCCTCTGGATTTAGTTTTATATCCTGTATCATTACTTTTAACTGTTCCCTTGCTGTTCCTTGGTTATTTATATTTGTTTCCAAATAATCAGATTTTGTAAAATCTATTTTATTTTCTCTCATATCTGTTTTTATTTGGCTTTGGCTTTTATTTTCTTCTTTATATTTGCTCATCATTACTGCTGTTTCTGTTTTAAACCCATTAGCTACAAATTTGCCTATATCCAAAACCATATCTACTGCTCCCATTGTTGCTCCTATTGCTATCTCGGGACTATGTGCTACTAAAATTAATGAAATTTTTATTAAATCTATCGCTGTTCCAAAGATTTTTTCGCCTAGATTCTCCGCTCCTTTCCATAGAAAATTGCCTGCATTTTTTATCCCTCTCACACTCTTATCTATTATCCCATCTCTCTTTATTTTTGTTATTTCGGCTTCTTTATATTTTCCTGTCTTTATTTCTTTGCTTCCATCTTTTCTATTTATTTTTCCACCTATTGCTTTTACTTCTCCTCCTGCTATCACCAGCTCCACTTCCTCTACTTTTTCGCCTTTCTCATTTTCTAATCCTAATTTACTTACCATTACATAACTATTATCTTCCTTCGCTTTTAACTCTATTTCTAATCGGTCTTTTATTTTTAACTCTTCTCCCCAATTGCTTTTGATTTCTGACTTTTTTTCTAATATTTTACTCGCTTTATTTAATATCTTCTGTCCTATTTCTTTTACTTCTTCCCTCAATTCTTTTGTTTTCATTTTTCCTATATTTTTATCTTTCAACTCATTTCTTGTTATGCTCGGACTTATCTGTTCTAATCTATGCAAATCTCTTCTTAAACTGTTTTTTTCATTCCTTTTGCTTGTTATCCCATAATCTATTTCATGATTTTTTGTTTTAACTTCTACTTTTTCCAATATACCTTTATCTGTATAATTCACTCCCAAAATCGCTATCTTTGTGCTTTTTTCTCCTTTACCTATTTGCACTTTTTCTGATCCCATTATATTTATCGGATTTATTCCTTTTATTTTCTGTCCTACTAAATTTTCTAATGAATCTTTACTTTCTTTTGTCCAATTTATTTCTTTTGCTTCTTTTCCATCTTCTATCTTTACATTAAAACCCATTATTCTTCCACTATCTTCTTTTATTGGCTTTACTGTCATTTTATATTCATTTTCGTTTTTATTTTCTTTATCTTTTAATGTCAATTCTTTATCTTCTTTTATCCCTTCTTCTTTTTCTTCTTCGCCTTTTTTGACTAAATTTTTAACCGTTGCCTCAAATCCTACTATTTTATCTGCTTCCCAATTCACTTTTTCAAAATTTATTATCTGCTTTTCTCCTACGGGATCTTTTATTTCTATCTGAAATGTCTTCGGCAATTCTTTCGCTGGCTCTTCTCCTTCTTTTAAACCTATTGCCAATTTTTCAAAATTAAAATATCCCTCTCTATTTCCTTTTTCTTCACTTTCCTTTATTTTATCTTTTAGTCTACTAAAATCTTTACTACTTTCATATTCTAAACTAGATATTTTTTGCTCTAACTCATTTCCTGCTATATCTTTTGTTTTAACTTCTAATCTTTTTATTTCTTGTTTATCATTATACTCTATATTCCTTATTTCATTTCTTATCTGCCAATCTCCTTTCGTTGTCGTCATATTAAAACTTACTATTTCTTTTTTGTCATTAACCTTTACATTATTAAATATTATTGGCTCATATTTTTTATTCATATATGAATAGCTTTCTACTGTTTTATTTTCACTTATTTTATATCCACAATAATCATATGCATTTATATTTGAGGCTACATTTTTATCCAAACTCCAATTATCATTCCTATTATACAAATTATAGGTTTCTTTATTCATAGCATTATTCAAAAATTCATCTCTTGCTTCTATCCTAAAATTTCCTTCTTCACTACTTTCTATTTTTTGAAATTCTTTATAATCCAATGTCTCCAATCGTTTATAACTGTTATAATCATTATAATTGTACTGTCTACTATTCATTTCATTATATTTATTATAATCTCTATAAAATTCTTCTTTATAATAACTAAATATTTGACTTTCACTTATTATAAATATTGTTATTATTAAAAATTTTATGGAGTTCTTATTTATTTTTATCATAAATTTCAATCTTTCATTCTTTCCTTATTTAAAAACTTTTTTGTCCTTTACTAATTATTTTTAAATCTTTTATTTTTATTCTT
>CAYQVV010000091.1:0-4780 GCA_964421155.1 uncultured Elusimicrobiaceae bacterium | reverse complement strand
CCTGTATAACCTGAAGCTCCTATAATAGATACTTTCTTCATTTATAAAAAACTCCTTTTAAAATATATGTTTTAATTATACATTTTTTTATTTTATATGCAAAAAAACATTTTTTTGTTGCCAACTATCAAAAAAAAAAATACTATATATAAAAATATTAATAGAAAGGAGGACATTAATAAATGTCAAAAAAATTACTTTTTTCAGTTTTTTTACTTTTCATTTTTTCAGTGAGTTTGTTTGCAGAGGGAATGAATTTTAATTTTTGGGGAGGTCCGACAAAAGTTAAAATGAAAAAAATTAATGATACTTTGCAATCTACTAAAGATAGCGATGATTTATTCTTAGCAACAGATAATACTTATACAGGTTCTACAGATATAAAAAAAATTGAAAATGCATTTATTTTAGGTATGGATGGAATGAAGGATATTAATGAAAAAATATCTGTTGGTGGTAGAGTATCATATTTAACTACAAATGAAGGAAAAATTAGTTGGAATGAAACCTACAAAGATCCAGATTATACTAATAATTATACAGAAAGTTTTAAAATAAATGCATCATTACTATCTCTAATGATCGGTGGAAAATATACAGAAAAAATAAATGATAAATTAAGTTTAAATGGAAAATTATTTTTAGGATATGGTATTGCAAAATATAAAGCAGAATCGGAATTCAAACAAACTGATTCTAATGGAAGAATTGATAATTATCCAAAAGATAGCTACTCAAAAACAAAAGGATGTTTTGTTTCAGATTTGACAGTAGGAGCAGAATATAGCTTTACAGAAAAATTAGCTTTAGGATTAGATCTAGGATATAGATTTGCTTCAAAACCAAAGATATCAGATGATATAGAGCTAGACTTCTCAGGTTTGACATCAGCATTGAGTTTAAACTATAAATTTTAATCTATAACTAAAATTTAAAAATTTTTCAAAAATAAAAAGGATGATGGAAAAACAAAAATTTCTGTCATCCTTTTTTTTATCTAAAAATCATTCTAATATTGAAACTATAATAAATATAAATCACAAATTTTTACTTTTTATCATATATAATTCAATAACAAAAATAGTCTAAAATACTTCGTTCTATCTATTTTTTCGCAATAAAAAAAAAGATTAAATTGTAATCTCCAATATCACAATTATTTAAAAAATTTTAATATATTGCCTAATAATATTAATCTATTTTTTTATATTTATTAAACAAAACCACAAAACAATTTTAAATAATTTACTGTTTTTTACAAAAAATAACATTTACAAATTTATATTTTTAAAAAAATGAAAAGATAAAACAACAAAAAATACATATTTTTTAATAAAAATGATTGACATTTTTTTTAACAATCATTATTATTAAACTAAATTTTAAAAATTTTAAACATGGAGGGAATTATGTTTAAATCAAAAAATCTCATTTTTACATTTTTTGTTTTAATTTCATTTTTTTCTAGCTCATTACTTTTAGCAGAAGGAGTTCTTGGAGATAAAATTTCTGCTAATGCAAGTATCAGTTATCTTTCTGATTATGTTTTTAGGGGAACTTTATGTGATGACAAAGAAGTTATTCAGAAAAATTTTGGAATTTCTTTGTATAATTTTTCTGCAAGTATATGGGCTAATCAGCCATTAAAGGATAGAACTAGTTATAGTCCAACTGAAGATGAATATACTTTAAATTCTGATGAAGTTGACTATACATTAGATTATGCATTTTCATTAAATAAATTAAATTTTAATATGGGAATTGTTAGATATACATATCCAGATATGTCTCTAAATATGAATGAAGTTTATGCAAGCTGTGCTTATAAGTTCATTGTTACTCCAAAAATTTTATTTGCTAACGACTGCACTAATGGAGGAAATTATTTAGAACTAGATTTAGCATACTCAAAAGATATTATTGAAAATTTATCCACAGATTTAGGAGCAACTTTTGGATTCTATGATAATTATGCAGCAAATTATGCAGGATATAAAGATTTTAGAGCAGCTCTTAATTTAAAACTTTCAGAAAAAATATCATTATCTCCAAATTTACATTATGTAATAATCGACAGAGATTTGAAAGAAAATGCAGAAGGAAATGGTAGAGATGATGATAAATTATATGGTGGAGTTTCTTTAAATTTGTCAATATAATTTAATTACAAATTCATATAAAATACTTATTTTAGGGAATATAGATTCTTAATCTATGTTCCCTTTTTTTTCAAAAAAAAATTCAAAAATCTTTATTTAAAGTCTTATTTTTGTTAAAATAAATAATATTTTTTTTAAACGAGGATAAGATGTTATCTGTAAAATTCGTAATAAACCCCATGGCTGGAAAAATTCAAAATGATACTATAGATATAAAAACTCTATTAAAAAAATTTAGTGATCATAGAATCTTAGCAGAAATAATTTTTACAAAAAAAACTGGGCTAGATAAAGAAATCTTTTTGCATAATATAGAACAAAAAGATGCTGTTATTGTTTGTGGAGGAGATGGAACCCTAAACAAAATTATATCTTATATGATAAAATCTGATATAAAAAAACCAATATTATTCATTCCAGGTGGAACAGCCAATGTGTTTCATTTTGAAAAAAATTTATCATCCAATATAGATAAAATTATAAAAACTTTAAAGTCTTGGAATATTGTTCCCACAGATATTGGTTTTGTAGAACATAGTTTTGGTATAAACTATTTCCTTTTGATGTTAGGGGTTGGTTTTGATTCAAATTCTGTAAGTGAAGTGGATATAAATATAAAAAAATTATTAGGAAAAGCCACTTATTTATTTTCTGGAATAAAAAATATTATTACTTATAAGCCGAAGCAACTTTTATTAAAATTGGAAAATGGAGATATTATTGATAATGTCCATACTGTAATAATAAGTAATGGAAGGTTTTATGGAGGGAATATAGAACTTTTTCCAAATGCAAATATGCATGATGGAATTCTTGATATGTATGTTTTCAATGCTGAAAACAATGTAATTCTTTTAAAAAACTTAATAGATATTCAATATGGAAATATTGATACAGATATAAAATATATGCAAGTTAAAAATATAGAAATTTTTTCAAAAAATGATAAAAATATGCCATTTCAAATTGATGGAGAATGTATAGGAAATTTACCAATAAAAGTAGGGATTCTCCAGCAAAAAATTGATTTTATACTTCCAACAGTATAACTCTGTATAAAAACTGTATAACTTTTTTTCTCTCGTCGTAAAACCATTCTGTAAAAAATGTGGATAACTTTTTAAAAGTCAAATAAAAGCATTGATTTTAAAGGAAAAATTATGTTTGTCAACAAAACAATTATTGCAATTTCAACAGCCCTTGGAAAAGGTGCTATTGGCATTATAAGACTATCAGGAAATAACTGTTTAAATATTACTAAAAATTTCATAAAATCTAATATTTTCAATAACACCTCTTTGATTGAAACTCATAAACTCTATTATGCTAATATACTAGATAAATCAAATAATGAAATTATTGATGAAATTATGTTTGTATATATGAAATCTCCAAAATCTTATACTGGAGAAGATATGATAGAAATTTCATGCCATAATAATATTCATATTCTGAATAAAATTTTGGATTTGGCAATAAAATTTGGAGCAATTTTGGCGAAACCGGGAGAATTTACAGAAAGAGCTTTTTTGAACGGAAAAATGGATTTATCTAAAGCAGAAGCAGTTTTGTCAGTTATACACGCTGAAAGTTCTTTTGCAGAAAAAGTTGCACAAAGACAATTAAGAGGTGGATTATCTAATATCATAAATAAATTTAGAAATGAAATTATGGATAATTTGAAAGATATAGAAGTGGTTTTAGATCATGAAGGAATTATGGAAATTGACTCAAATAAATTATTAGAAAAATTTAAAAAAATTCAACAAGAAATTTTAAAAAAAGTTCAAATAGGAAATAAAACTAACAAAATTTTCAAAGGAATAAAAATAGCATTAATTGGCAGACCTAATGTTGGAAAATCTAGTCTTCTAAATACTATAATAGATCAAGAAAAAGCAATAGTTAGCGATATTGCAGGCACAACTAGAGATTTAATTGAAGCAAGTATTGAACATAAAGAAATTAAGTTTGAATTTATTGACACTGCTGGTTTAAAAAATCAAAGTGAGTTTTTTATAGAAACTAAAAAAGCAAATAATATAGAAATTGCGCATTTGGATTTAGAAAAAAAAGGAATTGAAAAAACAAAAAATTGTATAGAAATTGCAGATTATATTATTTTAATACTGGATTTATCTAAAAAAATTGATGAAATGGATATCAATCTAATAGAAGAATTAAACAAAACTTCAAAAAATAAAAATATTTTATTAATTGGAAATAAAAAAGATTTAAAAAATAAACATTTTGATATTAACACTTTAACCAAAATAAATAAAATAGATTTTCTAAATGAAAACATAATAGAGGTTTCTGCTAAACAAAATGAAAATATAGAAAAAATATTAGATTATTTGGTAGATGATTTATTAAAAGAAAATAAAAATTTATCTTCAGATGAAATATTTATGGTTAATTCTAGACATAATAAAGTTTTTGAAAATATTATAAAAAATTTTGATTCTCTTATAGAAGATATTTCTATTGATGAACCGTTAGAAGTAATATCTATGGATTGTAGAAACATAATAAATTTACTAGATGAAATTTCCGGACTAAGCATAGATAATGAAGAAATTTTGGATAAAATATTTAGTAATTTTTGTATAGGAAAATAA
>CAYQVV010000090.1:2054-4845 GCA_964421155.1 uncultured Elusimicrobiaceae bacterium | reverse complement strand
AATTCATCAATAGAAATCTCAAATACATCTGCTATTTTCATTATAGTTTGAATTGTAGGATGTGTAGCACAATTTTGTTCTATTTTTGTAATTGTATTATATGCTAACCCTGATTTTGTTGCCAATTTTTGTTGAGACAAATTTTTTTTCTTTCTCAATTCTTTTATTTTTTCACTTAACATTTATACTCCTTATAAAAATCGTATTTCTGTATTTCTTTAAATACTTTTTTATATAAAATTCTTCTCTAAAAGTCTTCTTATTTCATCTGCCATATTTATACCTTTCTTGGCACAATATACTTTTATTTGACTATGCAAATTTTCGCTTATATCTATAGTTAACCTTTTCATTTTTATTGAAATATTTTGATTTTTTACAATTTTCTCTTCATCATTTCCATCTTTAATCCATTTTTCTATTTTTTCTATATTTTCTTTTGGCATTGCAATATTTATTTTTTTAGACATTCTTTTACCTCATTAACCAAATTTTTTATTTCTTCTGCTGCAGAAATATCTGTTGTTAACTCATTAATTACCAACCCATTGCTCATCGTTTCAGCAAAAGAAATCCTTTGTGAAATCACACTTTTTAAAACAGGATATTTAAAATCTTTTAAAACTTCTTTAATTTTATCTCCTATAGCCGTATTTACGATTTTACGATTTATTACAAATACAGATTTGAGTTTTTCATTAAATATTTGAGCGTCGTCTAAAATTGAAAAAATATCTTTTGCACTCCAAACATCAAGAGCCGACGGAGTGATTGGGATTATAAAAAGGTCTGTAGAAAGCAAAATAGATCTCAAAATATTAGCAGAATGAGGAGGAGAATCTATAATTATATAATCATAATTTTCTGAAAAACTTTTTACTTCTTTGTGTATGGTATCCTTAGGAATCCCTACCACATTAAATAAAGTTTCTTCTTGTCTAACAGCCTGCCAATCCAAAGCTGTAGCTTGTTTATCAGCATCTATAACTAAAACTTTTTTTCCTTCTTTTGCAAAATATCCAGCTAAGTTTATCGTCAAAGTTGTTTTTCCAACTCCTCCTTTTTGATTACCAAGCCCTATAATATATGCCATAAAAAACTCCTAACTTACGATTTTATTTATTTCTGTAAAAACTTAATTCTTTAAATACGATTATATAAAAATATAAAAAGTATTCAACTTTTTTATAAAAATACGGTATAGCTCACCCATTTTACTATCGGGACAGTTAAAATATATTAGTTTTTTTATATGAATTTATTACGAAGTGTAAGGACAATTATTACAACGGGTCTTATACTTTTTATACTTTATATACTAAATTTTCTCAAATAAGAGATTTAAAAAATGATTATACTTTGATTTTGCATAGATATTTAGATCCTAATCATATCAAAAACAACTTTTTTTAAAAAATCTTGGCTTCAATTAGCCAAAATGCCTTATCAAAATTATAATACAATATAAGCACAATATAAAACAATTTAAAATATTATATTACAACATAACAATTTATTTTACTATTATAGTATTTTTATAATATTATTTCTTCTTTTCTAGTATTTCTTTCAATAGCTAACAAAACTAATATTAAACTAAACAAACCTATTAATCCGACAATAAAACAAAGAAATATTATATAAATAAAATACTTATATGTTTCAATATTTTCAGTAAAAATATTTTCAGATATTTTTTTAATTTTAATATCTTTATATTTATTAATAACATCTTCGATTTGATAATTTTGATCATTTGATTGTTCTGTTTGCCTTATAACTTCAGCAAGATTTATTAAAAAATCTTTTGCCACATCTTCTGTCATCCCTTGCATCCATGTGTTAATTATTGATCTATCAGAATTATTGCTAAAATATTTATTTATAAGCCCCTTATCATCTTCACTTAATGTTTGTCTATGTGGTAAATTATTAGATTTTTTTAATTCATTTTTAATATTATTATAAGTTACATTTGAATTATTTGAATTATTAAAAAAAGCAATTGTTGTAAGTATGATAGTTAAAAATAAGCCTAAAATAACAATCAAAGAAACCATTCTAGTAAATATAAATAAAATTTTTTGCTCCAAATTTTTTAAAAACATATATAACTCCTTTTTGATTACTAATGTTAAAATCAATTTTAATTTCTCCCATAATTTGTAAAACAAAATAAAACAATTTTTTACAATATAAAACAAAATATTACAAAATATTACATTGTTTTACAAAAAATATATATTTGATTAAAATTTAAAAGTCTAAAATTTCTATTAAATCATAAATTGAAACATAGAGCTTGTGCAATTTTAAGATAGAAAAAATAGATTGAGCTAATTATTACGAAGTGTAAGGACAATTATTACAAAGTGTAAATTGGATTATTGTGAAATATAAAGGCAATTTTTTATAAACATGGTTAGCTTTCATATTTTATAACAAAAATTATTCTATTTCTTCTATTAAATCATAAATTGAAACATCTAGAGCTTTTGAAAGTTTTAAAATAGAAGAAAAATATATATTTTTATAAATATTTTGTTCTATTCTCGTAATTACAAAAATAGAAATATCTGCCTTTTCTGCAAGTTGTTTTTGTGTAAAGCCTTTATCTTCTCTAATTTCTTTTAAATTAATTTTTATATTCATAATTTAAACATTTTATTTAAAAAAATAAAAAAAACTATTGACTATATTTACCTATATAGTATAATTATTACGAAGTGTAAGGACAATTATTACGAAGTGTAAGGACAATTATTACGAAGTGTAAGGACAATTATTACGA